>NZ_CAWMYC010000168.1:0-34373 GCF_963872035.1 Scytonema sp. HK-05 | reverse complement strand
TTGTCTTGGTTCGGCGTGTGTTTTCTTTCTTCACACTTAATCTAGTCTAGCCACCACTTTTTTTTTTGTCAAGGGGCAATTCAAACTTTTTTCTGACCCTTGATTTTTTCGGCTAGTGAGTGCGCTTTTGTGCCACTCCTTATCTAAAATAGCTCAAAATTTTGAAGCTTGCTTGTTGCTGACACTCTTTTTTTGGTTCAGCGTGTCTTGGAGCTTTGCTTTGTTCAACACTTTTTTACCATAACAAGTAAATTTTGCCTGTTTGGGCTGGAAAGCGGACTTCAGCATGATTGCTGCACGAGTTTTTCTTTTTGGGTAGCTCTTACCACTGTTAACGGTTTGCTCGCTAGTCTTTATACATACAGAGTTGCGTTCCAAGATATGAGGCAGTTGTTGGGACAAAGGAGACAAGGCGGAGAAGGGAGAAAGGGTTAACATGTATGAACGCAACTTAGTAGTACTAAGTAGATGGCTTCAATGAAATGTAAGATAGGGAAAAGGTATAGATTCCTTGAGTCAGCGCTCTATATGCCTGCACCAAGTCACATCCTATTGTCTGGTGAAGAAGACCGCACCCTATCAGAATTACGGGTTGCGACTACAGTACCTCAAGGTACACGCGCTCGCGCTCATATGTTGCGACTCAACGCTCAAGGATGGGTAGTGCCCGCTATTGCTAAGATTTTTGAGTGTCACGAGCATACAGTTAGGGCAACCCTGAAACGCTGGGAAAGCAATGGCTTAGGGGGGTTATGGAAACCGCCGGGAAGAGGAGCGATCGCGTTGATGGCAACAAGAGGATTTGCAAACTGTAGAACAGTGGATTGAGCAAGACCCTCGTGCCTATAGCAGCCCTCAATTGGCACAAAAGCTGACACAGGAACGTCAGTTTCAGCTCAGCCCGAGGCGGTTGCGACATTATACTTCAAAAAAGGGCTTTCGATGGAAGCGTACTCGGCATAGTCATCGAGGCAAACAAGATCTTGAACAAAAGCGGTTGAAACAAGCCGACTTGGACACGCGCTCAATTGGCGGCAGATGATGGTCACATCGAACTCAAGTATCGCGCTGGAATCAGGCTGTTGCTTGTGGAGTCCAGTCAGCTATAGTTACAGTCGGATTGGAACGCAAAAACGGTTGGAGCAGACACAGCGACGTGGCAAGCGTATCAGCATTTTGGGACTATGGCAACCGGACAATAGCTTTGAATACGCACTTGCCTATGGTGGTTTCAAAGCGTGAAAGTTACATCAAAGTCATCGACTGGATTGCCGATAAAGCGTTTGAGACACTTACCCAAACAGGGAGATTGACTGTTATTGTCCAAGACAATGGCTCTTTACATACCAGTCATTTAACTCAGCAGCAGTGGCAACGTTGGCAGAACAAGGGTTGGGTCACAACGATTGAAAAATCTGCCGAGCCAGAGGAAAAACCGCCCATGTATAAATACTGCTGCATGCCTCCAAAATCTCAGGTTTGGGCATCAAAGCGCTTAGATCGTTGGCGCTAAAGGAACGCGCTTAGTAACGCGCTTAGTAATGAGGCACCGCAGTTTTTCCGGTTTGAATGAAACGGCTTATTCCTGTTTTTTCTGCCCCAATATTGCTCACACATGAATAGGATTGAGGATGAATGGCATCAACTTAAGACTCATGAAATCGCAGGACGGATGTTTGAGCATGAATATGATTTAGCGATTGCGCTCTGCCCAGTGCCCTTCGGGCAATCGCTATTATGGATGGCATGGAAACCAGAAGTATTAACTGACAACGAGCCGAGGTACTATTCATTGTCGCTACTATCCGCGAGAGGCTGCCGAAAAGGCGGTAATTTGGGTTGGGGGTGTCGGTGGTGACTGGGATACACCCGTTCGTAGACTGTACCCGTTGCTCTGTGAGGTTCTGAGGAAAGAAGGCATAGCTTCTCTGCGAGTGCGCTACCGCAATCCAACAGATTTGGAGGAATCTATCTTAGATGTTTTAGCAGGTCTTACATATTTGCAGGATGAGGGTATCAAAGAGTTTGCTTTGGTTGGTCACTCGTTTGGTGGTGCAGTGGTTATCCAAGCTGCTGCTCAGTCCCCAGATGTGCGTACTGTTGTTACGCTAGCTACGCAGTCATACGGTACAGAGCCTGCCACTGAACTTGCAACGCGGTTCTCGTTGTTACTGATGCATGGCACCAACGACCAAGTACTACCGCCTCAGTGTTCGGAACACGTCTATGATATTGCCCTTGAACCCAAGCGTCTGATTTTGTATCCCAATGCTACTCATGGTCTTGATGAAGTGGCTGATGAAGTTTACCTAGTAGTTAGAGATTGGATTGTTCAACAATTGAATCCTCCTACAGCAAGTTTGTCTTAACTACTCAAAGCAACTGGAGTAAAATTCTGTTCTTGTCCAATGTAAAGAACCCCAGCGCCGTAAATCCTGCAAACAGGGACTCTTGGCGGGTAGCGTCTCGGCTACTAAGAAAGCTATGCTCCGGAGGAGCCGCCCTTTGGGCGATCGCTCTTGCCATAGCCATCAATAGGCAACCATCTACACTAGACGAGCTTACCCTCAAGCAATATGGTTAGCCACTCTGTACGTCGTGCAACAAGCTTAGATACCAGACTGACATCAAGAGTTTTTAGACTTTTACTAGAAGTTTACTATAGATAGATGCATTACCAGAGCAAAGAGAGTTATATCTTGCTTCTGTCAACGCGTACCAACGACGTCTAGTAAGCAAACTGTTTTGGTGCTAGAGAGATTTATGGTTGCGTTGCGTTTCAATGAATTATCAGCAATGCAAGTAATAATTTCATGATTAACCACAGTAGACCAGATAAACAGACAATCCATAAAGAATCTATAAAGAAGAGTACAAGATTTTGCAACAACTGCAAGACTGGCTAGAGATGCTGATAACACTAGTACTTCGCTTGGCATGACAGGAACTTTTTGTGGTTGAGGCGACTTATCAAGACTTAAGTCCCTTACTCTCAAAGGTTAGGTGCCTCATATTGCTCCGCAAATTCAGAAACTTTATACACTTTTCGTTATGAAAAATAAAAATATACTTCTATTATCGATGCTGGTTTTTGTGCCAATTTCAATTCTTGCACAATCACTGCATTTAAATCCTTTAATCATCTTTGTTACTTCTGGTCTAGCAATTATTCCTTTGGCAGCGTTGATAGCTAACTCGACTGAAGAGATTGCAACTGTTATTGGTCCATCTTTAGGAGGTCTACTTAATGCTACTTTTGGCAATGCTACTGAGATGATTATCGCAATTGTTGCTCTACGGGCTGGTTTAGTTGATGTGGTAAAAGCTAGCTTAACAGGCTCAATAATTGCCAATTTGCTCTTAGCATTAGGGCTTGCTATTCTCGTTGGCGGGTTGCGCTTCAGTGAACAAAGTTTTCAACCTGCTGTAGCTCGTCTCAATGGTTCTTCTTTAACTTTAGCGGTAATTGTTTTGTTAACACCTGCTGCCATCCAATTTACTTCTGATGGTTTGCCGCCCTCCACTTTAAATTATTTTTCCTACGCAGCATCAATATTATTACTTATTTTTTACGGTTTAATGCTATTATTCTCAATGAAAACTTCTACACCTACAGATTTTCTTGGAGATGTTGATAATGATAGTAATGAATCCAATACACATAAAGTTAATTTAGGGTTACAGGTTGCTGTTTTATTAACTTGTACTTTAGGACTTGTATTCGTCTCTGATATTCTTGTTGAAAGTTTGGAAAAAGCTATTTCTACTCTAGGTTTGACTAGTCTATTTACAGGTGTAATCCTTATTCCTCTTTTTGGCGGATTCGTAGAATATATAACTTGTATCACGTTCGCCACCAAAAATAAGATGGACTTGGCTGTTGCTGTAGCTATAGGATCTAGTTTACAAATTGCCCTGTTTGTAGCTCCTATTTTAGTTTTGATTGGTTGGGTATTGGGTCAACCAATGAATTTAAGCTTTAATCCTTTTGAACTTGTAGCCGTTGCTATGGCTGTATTGATTACAAATTCAATTAGCAACGATGGTCGTTCCAATTGGTTAGAAGGCGTTTTGTTACTGATCACTTATACTGTTTTAGGAACAGCGTTTTACTTCCATCCATAAGTTGATTTCTCATTTGTTATGAATAATTAATCTGTTATCATTCCAAAAAAAAATCAGTTTGAATTTATACCATTTGTCTCAACACAGAAATTTTTCAGAAGTGATGTAGCAAATATTACTTTCAGCAATGGCGGATGAAAAAAGTTTAAGTAGTAAAGTAAGTAGTAAAGATAGTATTCCAGGATTTTGTGATTTAGAACACATTTTTTTTCAAAAAATAACCATCCAGTAGCATACCAAATTCTTCTTTCTTAGGGCTGACAAAGGAATACTAAGCTCAAGTTACTGTAAGAAAATATAATAATTGCTGAATTTATTTATGGAAAAATAAAATGTTTTCAGGCATTCCAAAATTAACTTCCTTCGTGCCTACTAGCAGACAAACTCCATCAAGCAAGTATTTAAAGCATGATGGTATGACTACCCGAATTGGTTGATCTATGCGATCGCCTCCGATGCTGGGCTTTGCGCCATCGCCCAAAAGGCACTGCGCTTTGCGAAATCGCAGGATTGTTAGTGATGGGCAATGTCATGTATATGCAGACATTGGGGCAAGGGGATCATTGCTGCATCTGCTGTTTAATAGTTCCCTGTTGTTGTCATGTGTAAGATTTGCGCTGTTCTCGTTAGTTATGCAGTTATGCAAACCACAAGACCATACACAAAGTACGCTTTTGTAGTTAATCTCCAGGCGTTTCAGAATTTTGGAATGGTTTGCAAACGCAATCATAAAGTGTTAGTTCTGTAGCATTTTTTACCAATTAGGGCAAATAAGAATTTAGTACGCTAAGTTCTAGTGTTATGCTACAACAAAGCTCTTTATTTCCAAAGACGTATATCTACACAATGGAGATTTCTACCTAGTTTCATCTCAGAACATCCTCCTAAAGGTAGACTCAAAATGAATTGTTTGTAGCAAATAATGAGCAGAAGCTGCGCTTCAAAGTTTTTTGTACAACTAAAGTTTTATTCGAGATTTATCTATGTTCGTAGCGCTCTGGCCCGGTAACGTTTATCCCTTAGGGGCAACCTGGGATGGTAAAGGTACAAACTTCGCTTTGTTTTCGGAAAACGCAACAGGTGTCGAGCTTTGTTTATTTGATAAAGAAGATAATGAAACACGCATCGCCCTGACTGAAGTAAGCAACTTCGTTTGGCACGGTTATCTGCCAGGAGTAGGACCAGGACAACGGTATGGGTATAGAGTGCATGGTCCTTATTCACCAAGCGAGGGTCATCGCTTCAACCCTAATAAACTGCTGATTGACCCATATACGAAAGCGATTGATGGCGACATTGGCAATGGTCCAGAACTTTTTGGCTACTCTTGGGACTCTCCTGAAGAGGATTTATCTTTCTCAGAACTAGATAGCGCCCATTTGATGCCAAAGTCTGTTGTGATCGATCAGTCCTTTGATTGGGAGGGTGACGATCTGCTGCGAACCCCTTGGCACGAAACTGTGATTTATGAAACTCACGTCAAGGGCTTTACCAAGCTGCATCCAGATATGCCGGAAGAACTACGCGGTACTTATGCTGGGCTTGGGCATCCCGCAGCAATTGAACATCTCCAAAGGCTTGGGATCACAGCAGTTGAACTTATGCCCGTGCATCACTTTTTGTCGCATCCGGGACATCTTGTTAGCAAGGGGTTAAAGAATTATTGGGGCTATGACTCGGTCAATTATTTTGCTCCCTACTCCGGCTACAGTTCATCTGGAACAGTGGGAGAGCAGGTTACTGAGTTCAAAGAGATGGTCAAAGCACTGCATCGTGCCGGAATTGAGGTCATTCTGGATGTGGTCTACAACCATACGGGAGAAGGCAACCATTTAGGTCCTACACTCACGCTGCGAGGCATCGATAATGCCATTTATTACCGTCTGGTAGAGAACGACCAGCGTTACTACATGGACTATACAGGTTGCGGTAATTCTCTATACGTGCGCCAACCGCAAGTCCTAAAATTAATCATGGATAGCTTGCGGTATTGGGTGTTGGAGATGCACGTAGATGGGTTCCGCTTCGACTTAGCCTCGGCTTTGGCACGAGAACTCTATGAAGTGAATAGTCTGGCAGCTTTCTTTGACATTATTCACCAAGACCCTGTGCTGGCTGGTGTAAAGCTGATTGCCGAACCTTGGGATCTGGGAACTGGTGGTTATCAAGTGGGTCAATTCCCAGTTCTGTGGTCTGAGTGGAATGGCAGGTATCGCGATACGGTGCGGGACTTCTGGCGTGGTATTGATGAAAGCTTGGGACAATTTGCTTACTGTTTCACGGGTAGCCCGGATCTGTATGCGTTGAACGGACGGCGACCTAATGCGAGTGTTAACTTCATCACAGCACACGATGGCTTTACCCTGAACGACCTTGTGAGCTACAACGAGAAACACAACGAAGCTAACGGGGAAGACAACCGGGATGGGGAAAGCCACAACCGCTCTTGGAATTGTGGGGCTGAAGGTGAAACCGATGATCCAGAAGTGTTGGAATTGCGGGAACGCCTCCGACGGAACTTCTTAGCAACTTTGATGCTGTCCCAAGGTATCCCGATGATAGTAGGGGGAGATGAAATTGGGCGGACTCAAAAGGGCAACAACAATGCTTATTGTCAAGACAATGAAATCTCCTGGTTCGATTGGGAGTTGCCACAGGGAAACCAGGATCTGGTAAATTTTGCCCGCGAGCTAGTCTACTTCCGAAAACAGCACCCAGTGTTTCGGCGGCGCAAGTGGTTTCAAGGCAGACCGATCTACGGAAAGAGTATCAGTGATATCGCTTGGTTTAACCCTGATGGCTCTGAGATGACTCAGGAACAATGGGACGTTGGTTATGCTAAATCGGTTGGAGTTTTCTTGGATGGCAACCAACTTCCCAGTGTTGGTCCTAAAGGCGAGCGCATCAGCGATGATAGTTTTCTCCTATTCTTTAACGCCCACTATGACACGATAGAGTTTTCCCTACCAGAGGGAATGCAGCATAGAGAATGGGATGTTGTGATTGACACGAAGGAGCCTCGCTTCGTTACAGAGGAAAGACGTTACACGGGGACTCAAGCAGTGCCAGTTGTAGCTCGCTCAATGGTCGTACTACGTCGGTTTGGATAAACGCAAGAGACTAGGAAAATGAGGAAGCAAAAGAACAACTATTATTCTTCCTCGTTTTCCTGATCTCCCTCACTCAGAATTCTTCAATTCAGGACTCAGGACTTCGTATGAGAATTGGCGCTCATTATTTAGGTGACAGTCGTTGTGAATTTAGGGTTTGGGCACCGAATGCAGAAGCAGCTACGGTAAAAATAGTCTCGCCCCAGGAACGCATAGTCCCCATGCAGCAGCAGGAAGGGGGCTACTGGCACCTTACTACTGATGACATTCAACCAGGAACACAGTACTTCTACCAATTAAATAATGGGGAATCGAGACCCGATCCAGCCTCAAATTTCCAGGCTTTGGATGTACATGGTCCTTCACAGGTGATTGATCACAGCTTTACTTGGAATGACAGCAATTGGTCTGGCATTCCTTTAGAAAGCATGATTATTTACGAATTGCACGTTGGTACCTTCACCCCGGAAGGAACTTTTGAGGCAATTATTTCCCGACTTAAGGATTTACAAGAGCTAGGGGTGAACGCGATAGAAATCATGCCAGTGGCTCAATTTCCGGGCGATCGCAACTGGGGTTATGATGGCGTTTATCCGTTTGCAGTCCAAAACTCTTATGGTGGTCCCGATGGGTTAAAGCGTCTGGTTGATGCGTGTCACCAACAGGGAATTGCGGTAATTCTGGATGTGGTTTATAACCACTTTGGTCCAGAAGGCAATTACATGAGCCACTTTGGTCCCTATTTTACGGAGACTTATCGCACTCCTTGGGGCAGTGCCATGAATTTTGATGATGCCCAAAGCGATAATGTGCGTAACTTTTTTATTCAAAATGCTCTGTACTGGCTGCGGGATTATCATATTGATGGGCTACGTCTAGATGCCGTTCACGCAATCTACGATTTAGGCGCTAAACATTTTTTAGAAGAACTGGCAGAAAATGTTGCAGATCTTGGGCAGCAACAGGGGCGAAAACTTTATTTGATTGCAGAGAGTGACTTAAATGATCCCCGAGTGGTTCGTCCTGTGGAGTCAGGGGGACACGGAATTGACGCGCAGTGGAGCGATGACTTCCATCATGCCCTGCACGCGTTGCTCACAGAGGAACAGACAGGGTATTACTCAGATTTTGGCAAGTGCGAACACCTGGCAAAGGCTTACCAGGATACGTTTGTGTATGACTGGAAGTATTCACCCCATCGCCAACGCTTTCATGGGAACTCAGCGGGCGATCGCCCTTTCAATCAGTTTGTCATCTGTATCCAGAATCATGACCAAGTCGGTAATAGAATGCTGGGTGAGCGGTTATCGCACCTCGTATCCTTTGAGGCTCAGAAACTAGCTGCTGGTGCTCTGTTACTCTCTCCATATATTCCTCTTTTATTTATGGGTGAAGAGTATGGGGAAGACGCACCTTTTATCTACTTTGTCAGTCACTCTGATCCCGATTTAATTAGAGCAGTTAGGCAAGGGCGGAAACAAGAATTTGCTGCATTTCATGCTCAAGGAGAACCGCCCGATCCAGAATCTACTGAAACCTTTCTCAAGAGCAAGTTGAATTGGGAAAAACGCAAAGAAGGAAAACACCAAGCTCTTTGGTCGTTGTATCAACACCTCATCTCTTTACGAAACACAATTCCAGCTTTAGTGAAACGAGAGCGCCAAAATATGGAAGTAGGCTTTCTTGAAGCTGAGAAAATTGTGTGGTGGCGCAGGTGGAGTGAAGATAACCAAATACTTTGCCTCATGAACTTTAACCAAAGCGATTCCACTTTTACCCCTAACTTTCCGGTTAACGGCGGTCGGAAAATTTTAGATTCTGCCGATGAAAAGTGGCAAGGTTCTGGTTCCCTTTTACCAGAAAAACTGAGCAATGGACAAGAATTAACCCTGCGTTCTCAGAGTTTCGCAGTTTACGAAAGCAGTGGACAGTAATCTGTAAACAGGAATCAGCGAGCAGTTATCTTTGTTCGCTGATACTTGAAACTTGAGAAATAATAAATGATAAATAATAACTGGTAACTGATATGAGAATTCCAACAGCAACTTATCGAATTCAGTTCAATTCCGCATTTGGCTTTGACTTAGCAAAAGCAATTACAAATTATCTAGCGGAACTCGGAATTTCTGACCTTTATGCTTCTCCCATCTTTAAAGCAAGAGCAGGAAGTACCCACGGATATGATATTGTTGATCCCACTGTATTAAATCCAGAATTAGGAACCCAGGAAGCTTTTGAAGCCTTAGTCCAGGATTTACAACAGCGCAGCATCGGTTGGTTGCAGGATATTGTCCCCAACCATATGGCTTATGACAGCGAAAATAAGTATCTAATGGATGTGCTGGAAAATGGTCCTGATTCAAACTATGTTGACTACTTTGATCTCGCCTGGAATTCTCCTTTTGCTAGTAGTCATGAACCGATTTTGGCTCCGTTGCTAGGCAACTTTTACGGAGATTCTTTGGAGAATGGTGAAATTCAATTGAAGTATGATGAGAGCGGGCTGAATGTTAATTATTATAATTTAAAGCTGCCTCTCAAACTAGAGTCTTATGCCAAATTTTTGACTCAAAATTTAGGCAAATTAGCCAAAAATTTAGGTAGAAAGCATCCAATCTTTGTGAGATTGCTTGGTATCCTCTACATGGTAAAAAATATTCCTTCGGAGGCTACAGCTCAGCAAAGACAAGACCAAGCAGCTTTTGTTAAAGGGCTTCTTTGGGAGCTTTATACGGATAATGATGATGTCAGAACATTTATTGATGAGAATTTACAACTTTTTAACGGTGAACCAGGAAAGCCAGAAAGTTTTAATCTTTTAGATAGTCTGCTTACTGAACAGTTTTTTCGCCTCTCTTATTGGAAAGTAGGGGCTGAAGAGATGAATTATAGAAGATTTTTTACCGTCAATGAGTTGATATCAGTCAAGATAGAAGAATTAAAGGTATTTAATAATACCCATGATTTGATTTGTAAGCTAGTGCATGAAGGTAAGTTTACTGGCTTGCGAATTGACCACATTGATGGTCTGTATGACCCAACACAATATTTAGAGAGGCTGAAAGAAAAAACAGGGGATACTTACATAACTGTTGAAAAGATTTTGCAGCCTGGAGAAGACTTACCAAGTAACTGGCCAGTTCAAGGTACTTCTGGCTATGATTACTTAAATTATCTCAATGGAATTTTCTGTAAAACTGACAATGAAGATAAGTTTACTGAAATCTACTCGGATTTCACAGGAAGTAGAAGAACATTTGAGGAAATTGTCCCAGAGAAAAAGCAGCTGATCATAGATAGAAATTTAGCAGGTGATATTGATAACCTGGCTTTTCTCTTAAAGAAGATATCGGGTAAGTATCGCTATGGCAATGACTTTACAATCAATGGTTTGAAGCGAGCGCTGGCAGAAGTTCTCACTCGCTTTCCCATTTACCGAACTTATATCAATCAAGAGGGTATATCCGAAAGCGATCGCCCCTATATCGAGGAAGTGATTGAAGCAGCCAAAGCCAACACACCACTGTTGCAAAATGAATTGAACTTTATCGAGAAATTGCTGTTGCTGGAATACGATGATTCTCTGACTCAAGCAGAGAAAGACCAGTGGCTGTACTTTGTCATGAGATTGCAACAGTACACCGGACCCTTAATGGCGAAAGGGGTTGAAGACACAGCTTTATACGTCTATAACCGCTTTATTGCCTTAAACGAAGTTGGGAGCGAACCTGGGCGCTTTGGCATTAGCGCTTCAGAGTTTCATGACTTCAATCAAAAACGCCAAGACAGTTGGCCTCTGGCAATGAGTGCTAGCTCAACTCATGATACCAAACGGGGTGAAGATATCAGGGCAAGGCTCAATGTCCTTTCCGAGATTCCTGAGGAATGGCAAAAACAAGTGCGCACCTGGAGTGAAATCAATCGTTCCCATAAAAAGACCGTCAAGCGTTTAACTATGCCAGACAGGAACGATGAATATCTTTTCTACCAGACGCTTGTTGGGGCTTATCCGTTTTTTGAACATGAGTACGCAAGCTGTGTTGAGCGCGTGAAAGATTATCTGCTCAAAGCTATCAGAGAAGCGAAAGTTTACACTGCTTGGCTGCGGCAAAATAGCACTTATGAAAATGCCTTCATTGATTTTGTCTCAGCGGTTCTGGAACCTTCGCAAGACAATCCTTTCTTAAAAGAATTTGTGCCTTTTCAGAAACGGGTTGCTTACTATGGCATTTTCAACTCTTTGTCTCAAGCTTTGCTGAAAATTGCTTCTCCTGGAATCCCAGACTTTTATCAAGGAACCGAACTCTGGGATTTCAGTTTGGTTGATCCTGATAATCGCCGTCCGGTTGACTATGAAATTCGGCAGTCCTATCTCAAAGCAATTAAGGAGCAAGCCAAGACAGATATTCTCAAGTTGATAGATGAATTACTGGCGAATAAAGAAGATGCCAGAATCAAGCTGTTCCTAACTAATCAAGCTTTAAAAGCCAGAAGAGAGTCTCTAGAAGTTTTTGAGAAAGGCAGCTACTTACCTCTAGAGGTGAGCGGCAAGTTTCAAGAACATATTGTTGCTTTTGCAAGAAGCGATGGTAATAAAACGATCGTTACTATTGCTCCGCGCTTCTTCACCAGTTTAATTCAGCCCGGAGAGTATCCCTTGGGACAACAAGTTTGGGATGACACAAGCCTGAAGTTACCAGCAGCAGGGGCTTCAGCGTGGAAAGATGCGATTACTGAGCAACCAGTTCAAGCTAATGGCACTCTACTGATTGGCGAAGCGCTGAAACATTTCCCTGTGGCTTTGCTGGTTAGCCAAGAGTAATGAAAATGAAACCACAGATGGACGAGGCAGTGCGTTGCGGGGGTTCCCCCCGTTGTAGCAACTGCCGTACAGATGAACACAGATAAATAACTAGTGTTCAGGGACTTCCAAATTAAAAAATATCCAACTTTTTTGTGGGATGGGCTTCTAGCCCGTCCTATAAATTGGGCGGGCAAGATGCCCACCCCACAAGATTGGATAATTTATTTGTTGGAAATCCCTAAATCCCTAATCTGTGTGCATCTGTGGTTTTAAATTAAATATGATGTCAATTTTTTCAGCGATTCCTCGGCTTCTTTGTACAACTTAAATTTACGCTCATCCCGGCGAAACTCTGGCGTATGAACCATTCTTCTGCCATTCACCCATGTAGCGCCGTGCGATTTGTGCAGCAGTTCGTGATACAAGATAAACTCAACCACAAACTCGGGAATTTTTGCATTGTCAAGAGTCAAAGCAATCATCACTCTGTCTCTTGCTGGCTCATAATGACCCAACTTACGATAAGTGTTAATCTGGCTCCAAATGAGACGTGGTTTGACTAAAGAAGAAGCGAAATATTCACGATTGACTTTGTCAAATAACTCATCCAGGTTATAGCACTTTCCTCTTGCATTCTCTACAATCACTTCAGTTATTAAATCAAGCTCTATCAATACAGAGCTATATTCTTCGCTTGCTGCATAATCTCTAATAAGCCGCGTCGTTTGTTGACACTTGCCAAACAAAGCTGCTTTCACGAGTGCTTCCAAAGTTTCATCACTAGCATTGATGAAACCTTCGCTAAGTGTGAGAGTCGCTTCTACCAAAGAGCGTTTGCATTTATATATCCCGGTTAAATGAGTTAACTCAACAACGACATTGAGCGGCTGAGCATATATCTTACAGAGTTTTTCAGCAATTTGCTTGACTCGATAAATTGTTTGAAGATGAAGTTGGAGGTTGCGTTCATAAGTCAAAAACTTCATCCATGCATAAATTTGACGTGAGGAACGGGTGAGATTGGCTGGTGTTGCTTGCGATGCAGCGCAAATTTTTTCAATCGCTGCAACAGTTTGAATCAAAGTTTTAGCGAGTTCTTCTATCTGAGCAGTGTTTGGTGTCGGAGTTGAGGCTAAGTTAGCAATCTTGTGCAAAATTGCACCTTGTTGCGTTTTGATGTTCTTCAGGCGAATTGTCTGCACTTTATCTTGAGTCGGCTGAGTTTCAGCTAAAGGCAAGTTGTCCAAATCAATACTCTTGAGAAAATAGTAAGCCTGACGCGATCGCGTTGGTAACTGACTTGGTGTCATTTTCCCGTGAGCACAGAACTGCTCAATAGTCTCGATAGAGTTTGTCATGAATTTTTTAAAAGCCGCAACATCGCCAGGTGCTATCCCAGCCTGCAAGCGATTTTGCGCTACTTGAGCTGCTTTGACGATTCCGCGAATTTGTACCATACTGTTTTCTTTTTGCCTAAACCCTTTACCAATCCCACTGCAACTATAAAAAAGCTATTATAAGGGCTTGAGTTCAGGAACAGTTTTCAGTTCACCAGTGTTTCACGACTTATCAGCAAAATAGGTAGAAAAGCTTAATCTTGATAAACTTCTTTTTTGCAGGAACTATTCGGCTAAGTAAAGCAGTTGTGTATAAATATATCCTATCACTGATGTTTCCAAAGGACTATCGGCTAATCGTTCATTGTTTTTTTATCCTTCATAACAATTAGTTATTATTAGCAGTGATGCTCATCTCATTAACTATTATGTTATGTATTTATAGCGGTTATCATTTGAATTATATACACCACCACGAATAATGTAGAGACGTAGCTACGTTTCTACAACCGTGTATTGCAAGCAACAGAGAAGCACTATAACAGAGATTAAAATTTTTATGAGGATAGATAAATGAATTTTAAAAAATTCAACAATAAAAATTTGCAAAATTTTGATGAAATTTTACGGGAAACTATCCAGGAAAATTTACAGAAAATTATAGATGAAAGCTTAAATAAGCATCTAGAAAATTGTATACTAGAAACTTTTAATAAATATATAGAGGAGCAAAAAAAATTACAACGGACTTATTACACAAATACTAACGCCATCCTCGACAACAGTACTGCTGTTAAAGAATTATACGATAAACTTGAACAAACGTTGGGAGAACTTGACGATTTTAGAAATTCTGTGGAAAAAATGCTTATAGAGCAACGTCAGATAAATGGGGAACTGCAACGAAAAATTAATCATTGGGAACAGGCTGCTACCGAGTTTTTTTGTTTACTAGAGAGGGCTGTTGATTATGAAACAGATGAAAATACACGGTTAATAAATAGAATATTAGATGGATTTGCTCGTATTGTCATGAATTTAGGAATGGAGCGTATAATTCCACAACCAGATGAATCACTCAATGAAAATTTTCATGAAGCTATTGATGAGGAAGAATCAAATATCACACCAGGAAATATTGTTAGATGTGTCAATTGGGGTTACAAAATTGGGGACAAAATGATTGAAAAAGCGAAGGTCGTTGTGGCATCACCATTACAAGAACCTGAAAATGGAACTGAGTTGTAAGGTAGTCAATGCCCAATATAGTGAAAATTTTACGTTGGGAAAGGAGTAATTTAAGCAATGACAAAAAATTATGCTATTGGAATTGATTTAGGAACTTCTACATCTGAAATTTGTGTTTACCGAAATAATGAATCATTTCCAATTCCTGACCCTGCTACAAAATTGGCTATTATTCCATCAATTGTTGCTATTAATAAAAAAGGGGAACTTTTAGTAGGAGAAAATGCCCGCAGTTGGGTTGATGTATCAGGTCGTGGAGTTCGCGAAGTCAAGCGGAAAATGGGAACTGGAGAAACAGTGAAACTCCTAGATACAGAGTATCGACCTGAAGAAATTTCGGCGCTGATTCTTCGTAAACTTAAGGAAAATGCTGAAGAAGCACTAGGAATTACAATTCGAGAAGTTGTACTTTCTGTTCCAGCTAACTTTCCAGATGCTGCTCGGCAAGCAACACTGAATGCAGGTGAATTGGCAGGATTAAAAATTATTCGCCTGATTAATGAACCAACAGCAGCAGCTTTAAGTTTTGGCATCAATAATATTGATATTGAAGAACAGCTTGTTGTCTTTGATTTTGGTGGTGGGACATTAGATATTACCGTATTGGAGATGGTTGCCGGTGTTCTTGATGTCAAGTGTAGTTTTGGTAATCCCCAGTTGGGAGGTAAAGATTTCGATGAGGCAATGATGGCATTGCTGAAGGCTAAATTTCAAGCTGAAAATCCTGGAGCAGAAATTTCTGAAAAAGCTCATGGCGCACTCAAAGAAGCAGCAGAAAAAGCTAAAAAAGTGCTTTCTACACAGCGATCGCATGAGGTACGAATACCGTATTTTGCAGCGCAAGATGGTGAATTTATTGACTTAGAGGTGGAACTAACGCAGCAAGAATTTGAGGAGGCGATCGCACCTCTGTTAGAAAAGGCGCGGGAGTGCATACGTCAAGCACTGAATGCCAAAAAGTTGCGCCCTAGTGCTATCAACCGAGTATTACTTGTGGGTGGTACAACTTACATTCCTGCTGTTCGCCAATTAGTCGCAGAAATGTTTGGCAAAGAAGGTAAAGCACCTGATATTGGTGCAGACTTGGCTGTGGGTGTTGGCGCATCTGTTCATGCTGCTCTTGCTCAAAATTTCATTCCTGAAGATTCTGGTCTTATTCTCACCGATGTTGCTCCCTTTGGATTGGGCATTGAAGTGGTGAGTTACGTTGGCGGACAATATATGCTGACCTACGAACCTTTGATTGAGCCTAATACAACAATTCCTTATTCTACTCAAAAAACTTACACACTTTTGAGAGCAGATCAAAAGCGGCTAGAAGTTCGTCTTTATCAAGACAATACAGGAAGCGCAAAGCTACCCAATGAAGCGATTGACACAGGAATAGCCACAGAAATTATAGATATTCCTCCCGCTGCTGACGGTCATCCTTATTCTGTGGAAGTAGAATTTTCTTATGACATTAATGGGATAGCTAAACTTAAAGCCACCATTCCCAACATTAACAAAAGTGTAGAGTTATCCTACGGTTACTCAGTCAAGCGCATGGCTAGTAAAGATATAGCTGATGCTGCTTCTCGCCTCAAAGAACTGTGGAAGCAAAATGCCAAGGCAAAGCAATACGAAGGGTTAATCAATAAGGCAGAACGGTATATGGCTGGAATCCCCCCTCAGGAAAGGTCGCCGCTGTCTGATATTGTTATGGAACTGAAAAAAGCTTTGATGAATGACAGTATTGAAGAAATTCAAAACGTGGGCGATCGCCTTGTAGACTTCTTGTTTGACTTAGAAAACGACATGGAAGACTAACAAATGGTATATGAATTTTATCATATCCTGGAGATTTCCTCTCAGGCATCTGCTGATGAAATCAAACAAGCTTACTTCCGGTTAGTTCGCAAATATTCTCCTGAAAAAGATCCAAAACGGTTTCAGCAAATTCGCGTCGCTTATAACACGCTCTCTGACCCAAAAGCGCGAGAAAATTATGATGCCATGCAGAAGCACGGCGACGAAATTAAAGACTTGATTGACCAAGCAGAAAAGAACATTCAACTACAAGAATGGTCAACCGCCATTCCTTTACTTAAGCAAGTTCTTGTCCTCGCACCAACAATGAATGCTGCTCGCAATCTACTAGGTCTTTGTTACATTCATACTAAAAATTGGGATTTTGCTGTAAAAGTCTACAAAGCATTAACTAAAACTAACCCTGATGTAGCAATCTATTGGAGTAATTTGGGTTGTGCTTACAAACTGCAAGCTGAGTATTTTAATGAGCAAGAATTGAGTAATATTGAACTTTATCATAATGCTCGTGAATGCTATCAGCAAGCACTTAACTTGGAATCATTTAATTCTGCACCTTATTTAGAGATAGCAGAAACTTACCTTAGCGAAACGAATTACCCAGAAGCATTGGCTTGGGCAGAACTGGCTATTGGTGCTGATGGGAAAGCTGATTATAATGACTTTGAAGCTCTTTTCTTTATTTGCCGTGTTTACTTTTGTAATAATCAGTTACATCAAATTGAAGTTATAGCCAAGAGAATAATATCTTTACTACCTGAAAACATATTAGAAATACGACAATATGCTGCTAGCCGATTTGCGAATCTGGGAATTGAAATCGCAAAAATCGCTGCAAAATCAGTTAATTTTAATATGTGGAGAGCGGTTTTTGAATTTTTCAAGGCAGCGAAAAAATTAGATACAAGTAATTTAGGTATTAAACAAATTTGTGTAAAAATTGAGGAAATCGTATCAGCTATTAACCAGTATGAAACCCTTAGCCAAGATTACCTAATTATCCAAGGATTTCAAAGACTAGCAGCATTTTGTTTAGCTGATTATTTTGATTTTTACGATTCACCCCTTGAAAGAAAAACTTTTCTGAATGACATACTAACTGAAATTTTAGCTTCTCCGACAAGCACAATTTTTTCGTCACTTGAGAGAATAAAATTTTACTATCCTGTGGTGTATGGATTGAACACGGAACTGTTCAACCGAATTGAGCAAGTCGCTTGTGTACCTTAAGAGGGTTCAGTGATCAGTTGAAGAAAAACCCAGCTTGGACAGAACTCAGAGATCACAATGCAGTTTCGTTGGGGATTCAGATGCACTACGTTTTATATACTGCCTTCCCGATCTAAAATTACCTATAATAATTTACTCCTCTCTCAGTGTCCTCTCTTGCCTCGTGCGGTTAAAAAATAAGTATTCTTCTGGCGGAAAGGGAGTAATTTATATCACTGTATAATAATTACAGCGCTTTTCATATGCATAGACTACAAACCACATAGTAAGGGCACAGCAATGCTGTGCCCCTACAGCCAACCTGTATTTTACCGAATTGAAAACTGCTGTAAGAAGGTCGTGACGCTTGACCAAGTCCTCAGGCATGACTTTTACTGCTAGCTTTTTGCAGTCAACCGTATTTTTGGGTATCGCCAGGATAAAATTGTAAGTGCTTAGTTCTCTTACACTTGAGGTGCCGCTAGTCGTATCACTTTAAGCATCCAACTTTTTTTGGATTTTTTTGCCCACAAACGCTCTGGAGTTGATATATTTGAAGAATTTATAGAATTTCCTCTAACCTTAGCAACATATTTTGTAGATTTATGTTATCGTGGGTTGTAGGATTTATATTCGGTTGTGCAGTTTGTGTTTTATCTATTTACAAGCGTCTCTCCGAATCTAACCCTCTACATAGTCTGATTCTGGAGATGTTTCATGTCAATTTACGTCGGTAATTTATCTTACCAGGTCGAGCAAGATGACCTCAAACGCGTCTTTGCAGAATATGGAACTGTTAAGAGCGTTCAATTGCCTCTAGACCGGGAAACGGGTCGTGTGCGTGGGTTCGCTTTTGTAGAAATGGGATCAGAGGCAGAAGAAGCCGCAGCGATTGAAGCCCTAGACAGTGCTGAGTGGATGGGTCGTAACCTGAAGGTTAATAAAGCTAAGCCCAAGTCAGACTCAGGTTCTGGTGGTAGATGGGGCAATAATCGTGGTGGCGGTGGTGGTGGTGGATACTCTCGCGATCGCTACTAATCAGCTTTGATACAAAGAATTTAACTCTAAGATTTCAAGGGCAGATTCCTTGTCTGCCCTTTTTTGCTATCCAGCTTACACAATTGCTCATGTCCAACCACTAATTTAGCTAATTTAAAAGGAGATAGGATGACCCAAGTGATTCTTGGCGAAAATGAAGGAATTGAGTCAGCCCTCCGGAGATTTAAACGAGAAGTTTCCAAGGCAGGAATTTTTCCAGATTTGAAGAAGCATCGTCACTTTGAAACACCGCTTCAAAAACGCAAGCGTAAAGCAGTTGCTAAGCACAAGCAACGTAAGAGTCGTTTCCGCTATTGAGGACAACTGTCAGCAAATGAAGCCATGCTGATCCAACTGAGGTCATTATGACTAAGCCAGCGCTCAGTCATGCTAGACTGCGTCTGGCAACCATTGCTGATGGAACACAGCACGACTAAGTACGAACAGTAACCACGCTTTAAAGATCACAAGATATTTTGAGTGAGAGTGGACTATAAGTTTAAAAAAGATTCATTTAACGAATGTTTTGTTAACAGGTACAGTAACCGTGACCCCAGAAACCAAACATATAGTTAGCGAACTTAGGCATGAGTTCTACTGTCTGTTCGCTGCTGCGATGAATGTGCCGGTGAGAATAATTGGTGCATCCTATAGTAGTAATTCCCCTATCGCGTCTTGGGTGGATGATAGGCAACGCCTGAACTACGTGAATGTCTACGCTTACACAGCACCTGACGAATTTATCCCATTCCGCCCCTTTATTCTTCGGTTAGCCATAAACAAAAGCGCTGGTAGAGTCACGATAGTAAAAAAGGGGCAAGAATGTCGAGGTCTTAATCGCGTGTGGGACTTCGAGTTAACCTTATTGCCAGGGGAAATCTTAGACTTTCTCCCTTGGATAGTCAGCTTAGTTCAGGCTTATGACAAAAATTCACCTTCATTGCTTGTGCCACCACCCCATCCATTTGAATTGAAAGTGCCAACGGTTGGGTTATTCAATGAAGCATGGACTCAGAAAGCTTGGCTGCTTGCAGAGTCAGCAACAGCAACGTTGATTTAAAATACTGTATCGCTTGCGTGGCGATTATATGTGCTGCTTTAAAAATAAAACTTAGCTGTAATTTTAAATGCTGCCCAGTAGTAAGGATGATTGTAAAGCTTTGTTTCTGCTGGGATCTCACCACTTCTATTCAATTGCGTGGCTAAATCTTCCTTAATTATGACTCCTCTTTGAGCTAGTTGATTTCGTAATTGTTCATACCATTGTTTGAATTCGCCAGCAGTCAATTCCTTAAGCCATTGAGTTGCTTCTGTCAAGGCAGTGGCTGGCGATTTGTTTTGCTGAAGTCGTCGATAAAACTCTATCATCACTAAAGCACTGGTTGCCGATTCTGTAGCCCACAGTGTACTTAATACATGGCTGACTCCCTGAGTGAGAAAAACGCTGACTAAACCGACGTATTCGGTGGTGATATTTTGGTTGCCATTCATCGCTGTTTCGCAACTTGAGAGAGTGATCAAGTTGTAATTCGCAATTGGCTTATTGCAGATTTCTTCTACGGTTAATTTGTCTTCACCAGCTAACACAAATTCTGATTTTTGCGGCTGACTAAAATTGTCAGTTACATAGCCTTGAAAATGAAATATATTGTAATTACCAGATAAAGCAATTTCTAACTGGCTTTTAGAAACTTGTGTGCCTTGGATACGTTGGCAACGAGTGAACATCAGATTAATCGCTTCAGATTCGAGTTGAGCAAATTGTCGTGCAGGATCATTTGTACTTTTGGGATTTTCCACAAACAGTAATGGTATTTGCACTTGATGGGGAGGTTGAGATTCCAAAGACAAGCCAATTTGGGCGCTAGGCAGATATGTAAATGTGAAACTATGCGGTTGGAATAACTCTTCATCGCAACGAGAAGAGAGATTGAAAAGGGCGTGGAGCGGAAATCTGTGTAAGTCACGGTGGGGAATTAAAATCAGATGAGTGATGTCTTCGAGTTCATTGACAATTGTGGAAATATTGAGGATATTTTTTAGATTTAATAGCCTCTGTTCCATATCTGCTTGCCAAGAATGACTACTTTTGTTCGATGCGTCATTTGCCTGGAGTTGCCGATATTCCGTGTATTGTTGATTCCAATCTTCTAGCCAATCTTCAAATTCAACTAAGCGTTGCACGGCTTCGGGTAGAGGCATTTCATCAATAACCGCTACATTGAGTACAGGTGTAAAAATAGGAATCGGTTCTGGAGAGTTGTATTTAATGATGAAGGTGCGTAAGGTACAAGGGCTGATATGCCAGTAGATAATTGCAGTGGTGGGGTTGAGAAGCTGGTGAATTGATCGATAGTTAGGGGAAATAATCTCATCTGTCCAATCAGAAACAAGCCAGGTTAAACAAGCATTTTTCCCATGTTCCGCAATTTCTAAAGCTTGCGCTATCTCACCGAACTGCATGGCTATATCAACTGCCAACTGTTCAAAACCTGCATACTTGAGCGCCAACTCTTTTTTCCCTTCATCAGACTCAGTGGTTTCATTGAGTAAGTACTGCAATAAATCTGTACCATATTGATGTAATTCTTGCGCTTGCGAAGTTTCCCCCAAACATACAAGCGTTTTGATCAGGTTTTGCAAAACCTCTAGATGTAATTGAGGAAAAGCTTCTGCTGTGAGAGTATTGAGCGCTTGATTGTACTCATCTACGGCTTGGTGCCAATAATAGCAAGGTGTGGTGTGTCTCTTTCCTTCTTCATAATGTGCATTGCCAAGCGCCAGACGCAACCTACCCCAACCTTCTGGCTGTGTATTTTGGCGAACATATTTCAACCCTTGCTCGTAGCTTGCCAATTTTCCTTGATAGCCGCGTTCACATAAATCTGGATTTGCTGCAGCTATGGTACTGAAAAAAGTCAGGGGCGAGTCGCTAGAAACTACATTTCCTGCTGCATACCCTCGCCCAATCCAAGCTTCCCAAGTGTCAGGTTTGATTTGCAAAGCGTTGTCATATGAGGCGATCGCTTCTTCAAATTCCTGCAAATAAAATAGTACTACAGCTCGGTTGTACCAAGCTAAGTCAAACTCGGGGTTAATTTCTATAGCTTTATCATAGGAAGCAATTGCCTCTTGATGGTGTCCTAAATTTTCCAATGCGATCGCGCAGTTAAACCAGGCTAAGTAGTAGTCGGGTTTGATTTCTAAAGCTTTGTCCCACGATGAAATAGCATCATCCCAGCGTCCCAAATTCGCCTCTACCACACCGCGATCAATCCAAACTTCGTGTGAGGCTGGCTTGATTTGAGCTGCTTGTTCGTAAGATGCGATCGCATCTTCATGTCGCCCTATTTTACCCAGCGCACTTGCCAAGGCGTACCAAGCTTCGTAAAAGTCGCGTTGAATTTCTATTGCTTGCTCTAAGCTTGCTATAGCATCTTCAAATCGTCCTAAATCAGAAAGTTGTACACCTCGGCTGTACCACGCTAAATCGAAGTCAGGTTGGATTTCTAAGGCTTTCTCAAACGATGCGATCGCATCATTTTTTCGCGCAGCCTGTGCCAACGCCATACCCCGCTGATACCAATTATCTTGGTCTTCGGGTTCCAGCATCAATGCTTGGTCATAACTGCCAACTGCTTCCATTGGACGTCCTAACTTCTGCAACGCCATACCTCGACTAGACCAAGCATCGGGATAATTGAACTTAATCTCTATAGCTGTATCAAAGCAGAAGATGGCATCTTCAAAGCGTCCTATTTCACCGAGTGCCCCGCCTCGGTTATACCAACATTTATAGAAGTCAGGTTTGAGGGCAATTGCAGAGTCGTAAGATGCGATCGCCTCTGAAAAATGCCCTAAGTAAAATAGTGTTAGCCCCCGGTTAAACCAATATTCGTGGGAGTTGGGGTTAATTTCTATCGCTTTGTCGTAAGATGCAATTGCTGCAGATAAATCACCTGTTTTTGCTTGCTTAAGGCCTTTGTAAAACCATGCTTGTGCTGGTTCAAAAGGACTCTGCTGTAGTTGATTGCTGAGCGAATTCGTCTTGACTGGTGCTTCGCTTTGAATTCCTAGCCCAGAAGCCAGCTGCTGAACTAAACTGGTACTCTGGTCTAACCTGACTAACAATTCATCCAACGTTACAGCGACAGGTGGCGATAAATCCGAAGACTCAGGCAATATACGAGCTTCAGATGTGACTGCTTGCATTTCTTTTGCTACCCGAGATTCTTCTTCCCCTTGCTCAACCGGAGTTATCACAGGTGATGGAGTAGTTTGGGCATCTGGTCCATCGTATTCCCATATCAATTCCTCTTGATGATTGATATGCTCTTCCTGTGGAGAGTTAGAAACCGGTGCAGGCATTGTCGTTTCTTTTTCATACCTGCGTTTATTGTCTGAATCCTGTTTGTCGGCTTTTGGTGTCAACCCTTCTTGTATTAAAATCAGCGGAGTTGCAGGAGTTATAGTTTCTGTGTCTTGTGCGTCGTCATTTTCCCAATACGCTTCGCCTAAGTTTCGCGTCAACAACCGTAATCCAATCTCGTAAGATAAATCTCCAATTGTCCCGATACCCAGTTCGCCTAGCTGTACCATGCGTTCTGCTAATTGAATATTTGGTGCAGGAGATATCAACAATCTCTCGCCAAAATCAAGCAGCCAATCTATCCAGCGCTCAACAGAGATCCGATTTTCCATTCTTTGGATGTATTTGAGCGCCCACTGTTGCCCTCTTGCCTGATGCACACCTTCTAGCAGCTGAGTAAACAAAAATTCCAAATCCGCATTCGTCAGTTCAGGTGGAGATTCCACCTTCTGTTCCCCTGTAGGATACATAGAACGAGTCTGCTTTTTCCTAAAGAGGAATCTGAAAAACTTGTTAAGCCACTTTACTAGCCGCTTGAGCATTTCGGGCACTACTGGAGGTTGTTCATAAGATTTTAGCGATCACAGTGTTAAAAAAGTTATGAGTTACCCAAAAACCTCACATAAGCACATAAGCGATTGCTCATATGTTTGGAAAACCAACAGCATACTAACAGCCCTGTGAAAGAAGGTTGTTTGTAATTCACAACAGTTTTACATAGAAAAGCAACCAAGAACCTGTACTTTACAGTATCTTAATATACAAATTACCAGGAAAAATTAGGTATTCAATTATGGTTCTAGTTGATTTGTACTCGATCCATTAGCATCATGGAATTGATTCAGCAAAGCCTGGATAATCACTTGTGGATCGTCAGTCTCAATTCCCATTTGCTCAGAAATCTGGTTGCGTAAGTTTTCATCTTCCTGCAATAGCACCAACAACTGATCTAACGTGATCGTTTGGTATTCTCCTTCTGGAAGGTTTTCTCCTTCTGGAAGGTTTTCTACTTGCATCACTTCGGCTTGTTCGTCGAGACTTTCTGCGGTTGCAGCGATTTGCTTTCCTGCATCTGGTCCTTCATATTCCCATATTGGCTCGCCGCCTGCACGCGTTAACAACTGCATCCCAATATCATAGGCAACGTTTCCAACTTCTCCAACCTCCAACTCACCTAGTTGTACCATTCGGGAGGCTAATTCATTATTGGGTGTAGGTGCTGCTAGCAATCTTTCGCCAAAACGCTGCAACCACTCCACCCAACGTTGAGTTGAAACACGATGTTCAATATTATCCAGCCATTTCTGCGCCCATGCTTGCCCTCGTGCCTGATGCACGCCTTCTAAGAGTTCTGTAAACAGAAATTCCAGATCCGTATCGGTAAGGGGTGGAGGCGGTTCTTTTTGAACATTTGCCCCTGGTTTGGCTAGAGTCTGATTTTTGCCAAACAAGCGTTGAAAAAACTTTTTGAGCCATTGAATTAACCGCTTGAGCATCTCCCGCACCCGTAAGTGTTGGTGTTTACCATAAGATTGTAGCGGTGTCTTACGCGTCTGGGCACTGCACTATTGCGCTACTCAATTAAATAAGATGTAAATAAAATGTACACATGGGAACTTTTGCGTCAATAGTAAGACATAAATATTTGCACAAAGAGAAAAATATCTTTAAACCATATACTGTTTCTTTATGGTAATTTTGTACTACCGACAAAGAATTATCAATGTCTAAACTGACTGTGTGTGTTTAAAATGGTTTCATCCCAAACTCGGTTGGGTGCTAGTAATTAACCCTCAGAGGGATTGACATTTCAAATCCATGTCTTACGAACCCCTGCACCACAAGTATCGCCCAAAGAATTTTGCTGAACTAGTGGGGCAAGAGGCGATCGCTACCACCCTGACCAATGCTATCCGTGCTGCCAAAATTGCCCCTGCATACCTGTTCACTGGTCCTAGAGGTACGGGCAAAACCTCCAGCGCTCGTATTTTGGCAAAATCGCTTAATTGTGTTAATCATGACAAACCTACGCCTCAACCCTGCGGCATATGTGATGTTTGCCAGGGAATTACCAAAGGCTATTCTTTAGATGTTATTGAAATTGACGCTGCAAGTAACACTGGTGTCGATAATATCCGCGAAATTATAGAAAGAGCGCAATATGCCCCCATTCAGTGTCGGTATAAGGTTTATGTTATTGATGAATGCCATATGCTCAGTACCGCAGCGTTCAATGCGCTACTGAAGACAGTCGAAGAACCACCGAAACACGTTGTCTTTGTACTGGCGACGACTGACCCGCAACGAGTCTTACCTACTATTATTTCCCGGTGTCAACGCTTCGACTTTCGCCGAATAAATTTAGAAGCGATGGCAAACCATTTAAGTTATATCGCCTACAAAGAAAATATTAATATTACTCCAGAATCGATCACGCTGATAGCACAAATTGCTCAAGGCGGATTACGCGATGCAGAAAGTCTCCTTGACCAGTTAAGTTTATTGTCAGGTGAAGTCACACCAGATAAAGTTTGGGATTTGGTCGGTTCGGTAAGCGAACGCGATTTGCTTTTTTTGTTGAATGCGATCGCCTCTGACAACCCCGAAGCTGTTCTAGACTGCACTCGAAAAATCCTAGATTCCGGCCGCGAACCTCTGATTATTCTCCAAAATTTCGCTGGATTTTACCGAGATTTACTGATTGCTAAAACTGCGTCTCGTCGCAACGATTTGGTTGCTTGTACTCCCCAAACTTGGGAAGCGCTGATTGATTTTGCCCAAGAATTTGACATAAGTACAATTTTGGCGGGACAGCAACACTTGCGAACCGCTGAAGTGCAACTGAAAAACACCACACAACCTCGTTTGTGGTTAGAGGTTACATTGCTGGGATTGTTACCCTCAGCAAATATCCCTGTTCAGCAAAACGGTAGAGGCGCAGTTTTCACACCCAGAGTTTCACCGCCTCCAATTGCACCAGCTGTAGTCCAAGGTGAACAAACACCAGTTGTAAGCCGCGAGACACCTTCCGTATCAGCACCAGAAAACAACCTGAGAACAACTGAATTCGTTTCAAAAACTGTAGAAGTAGAAGAAGTAAAAAACCACCAAACACATAACTCATCACAAACTCCCTCATCTCCCTCATCTCCCCCTAAAGTAGAAGCCGTATCGTCTGTATCCCAAACACACGAAGTTAGTGAGGTAACACAATTTGACTTAACCCAAGTTTGGCAGCAAGTGCTTGCCAATCTCCAGCCGATTTCCAGGCGAGAATTACTGCGCCAAATGTGCCATCTTATAGAATTTGATGGTGCTGTAGCCCGTGTTGCCATTAAACAAGCATGGTATAAAAAAGTCCAATCAGACCAACCTAAAATTGCCGCAGCGTTTAAGGAAACTTTCAAGTGTGACGTCAAGATAAACCTGGAATTCGCAACCGCATCAACTTCTATCCCTGCCAAGACTTCTCCTGCTCAAAACAAGCCCGTCACTCCTGCAAGTTACGAACCTCCTCGTCCGCCTTCTCCTGAAGTTCCTAAATCAAGGGAAACACCTCCGACAACAACTTCAAATCTGACGAATAATGGTACGGTACCTACTTCAGACGCCAGCAATCGCAGTGCTACACCTTCCCCACCTCAACCTCAAGCTTCCACAGAACATTGGGAAGTTGATGAAGTCGCAGCCGCAGCTCAACGTTTGGCACAATTCTTCGATGGAGAAATCATCCGATTTACAGATGACACAGAACGACCAAACTTAACAAACCTCTCTGAGTGGGAAGATGATTCAGAGGCGGAAGATGAATTTTGAACAAAATAAAAGAGAGAAGATAAAAAAATCTGCTCTCTTCATTCTTCTCTCTTCATTTTTTATTCTTTACCTTGATGGACAGTTTTGATCCATTTCAGGCGCTTTGGTCGCAGTGACATTCGGGCTGTGGTGCTACTGATGACCACAATCCAGTGGAACATATATAAAGCACCACGCAAGGTCTCAAGCAGCAGGACAAGATAAGTGGATAGTTTGAATTCCTTTTGTTGACGTATGCGCCGCAGACCTGCAAACATTCCCGCCATTGATACCGTCACCGTCAAGCCAGTTACTGGGCTTAAAATTGGTGGACGATGTCGGGCGATCGCCATCAATAAATCTGGCACTGCCGCTGTCGGTAAAATGTACTGGAGCAGTATAAAAAATACGAATAAATTCCAGGTTTTGCGGGTTCCCATGCGGTTTTTGAGAATCAGATCCCAGTAATCTAAATACCGCTGATATCCGCCTTCTGCCCAACGGCTGCGCTGATGCCAGAGGGCGATCGCATTTGTCACGCCTTCTTCCTCTACCACTGGGTTGAACACGCACTCAATATCCCACTTATCTAGATGCAAGCGCAATGTCAGGTCTAGATCATCGGTAATTGTTTCCTCATTCCAGCCACCGCAACGCAACAGCGCTTCTCGCCGGACAAACTGACCGTTACCCCGCAGTTCGCCAATACCGCCTGCCGCTGTCCTTTGATGCTGCAGAAAAGTATCCACTGCCATTTCTGCGGCTTGACCTTTTGTCCAGAAATTTTCATTGGCGTTGGCGATCGCCTTTCGCACTTGCACTGCGCCCACATTTTCCCGTTGAAACAACGGTATGACACGCATTAGCAAGTCCGATGACACTTGAGCATCGGCATCAAATACCGCCAAAATCTCCCCTTTTGTCAGCCCTAGCACGTGATTCAACGCTCCTGATTTTCCTCCGCCTGCTTCTGGCTTTCGCCGCAGTATTTTCAGTTTGTCGTATTCCTGCGCTAGTTCTGCCAACAACTGGGGCGTCCTGTCGGTGCTGTTATCATCAATCACCCATACTTCATATTGTCCTTCTGGGTATTCCAGGTTACAAAGGTTCTTGACTAATCTACCAATGACTGCTTCTTCATTTTTAGCTGCCACCAACACTGATACAGATGGCAAATCTCCCTGGATTTGCTCGTTCATACGTTTTGGTCGGGCAAATACCACCACTAGGACGTGAATTCCTATGATGGTCGTTAGCCCTAATATGAACAGAGCTCCCCAGGAAACTAAATGCAGTGCAATTGTGCCACTCCAGACCATCGTCAAAACTAGAGCGGCTTTGCGTCTACGACCTTGAAAGCGGGATGGAACAGACACGCTCGTGAATGTCTCCTCCTCTAACTCCTCTTCTGACACAGAGAGTTCAGAAAATAACGAGTTGAGCGGATCAAGCTCGTTGTAAGAATCGTTGTCGGGCCAGGAATTCGCTGGCATAGGTTACCTGATTCAACCACCAGTATTTGTCTACACCCATAAAGAAGCTGGGTATTAAGTAACACCAAACAGTGCAACCTTCACATACGTTGAGTTTACCTTGAGATTGGCGGTATTTGTCTACCTCCTCAGACTCGCGATAAAGCTCGTACAGTCGCCCATTGATGGGAATTCCCGTTTGGGCGAAGTGGTAGCAAGGTAGCAGCAGCTCGTCGTTAGGAGAAATCGCAATAACGGCATCTACCGCTTTACAACGGGGATTTTTAGTATTATTCCCCCCAGCTTCAATAAAAGCGAGTGCAGCCCTATTGTACCCGACATTGTTATATTTCTTTGCTGTTCTTTCAATTGCTGCTACCATTTCCGGCGTGGGATTCTTATTCGAGTTGTAGTGTTCGTGTGCTGTAAAGGCTGGGTTCAGCCAAACCCGAACACCGAGTTTTTTGCCTAATTCTCCCACTTCGTCAATGCGATGGTAATTCTGAGCGGTGACAGTGTGGTTGAGTACTGGGTATTGTCCCAGAGACTTGGCGATCGCCACCGACTCTACCAATGTGTCAAAAATTTTTACTCCCCGCGACTGATCATGAATTTCTGCATCTCCACCATCCAAAGAGAAATTCAAATAGTCTACTAATCCCTGAATTTCTTTGGATTTCTTGGGATACAGAATTGTGTTCGTCGTCATGCTGGTGATAAAACCCTGACGTTTCGCCTCCGTATAAATTTCCCCTACATCATGCCTCAGCAGCGGTTCACCACCCGTAAAGTCCACATACTTGACTCCCAAGCGGCGTAAATCCTCTAAATTATGCTTAATTGTCTGAAAATCAGCTTCTTTTCCAGGCTCTAATGACCAAATGTTACAAAAATGGCATCTGGCATTACAGCGGTAAGTCAAGTAGTAGTTTGCGACCAGTGGAGCCATAGCGTAAAACCACCTAAGTTTCCTTAAGACATCTTGAAACGGAGTTAACAAAGAGTCAACCAATTAGTCATTCGTTATTCTCCCTGTCCCCGTGTCCTTTTGTCTCCCGCAACGGATGTGTAAACATAAATTTTTTTGGGAATACTATTGACATCCTCTAAGCAGCCTAGTTGTCAACTTACTTAAGGAATGTTTAAAGATGGCTTTAGAGCAACTCCAACCCGCTACTCAACAACAAGCAAGCGTCTACTTGCCTTATATTCAGGGTAGCAAACGCAATTTCTTGCCTTATGCGATTAGTCTCTATCAAAAGGGTGCTTTGGAGGGGCACCGGAAGATAGAAGGCAGTGATAATATTCCCTTTGTCACGACTTGGAATGTTGCGACTCTACCCTCAGACTTAACCCGTTGCCGGATGCAGTTTGATGGCAACGCGGAGTTAAGCTATGAGGTGATGATGGCAAGCTTTGAGTTTATTAATTTTTTAATTGAAGTCATAGAAAATTATAAACGTTACCGCGTAACCGATTTTTCCCAAGCGTTTTACCGCAAGCTACTGCGTATCGAGGATTAAATTGTAGGTTTTTGCAACATAACTACATAAATTGTCGGTTATGGCTGTGCTTACCACTAAAAATAACTTTTTTTGAACCATCAACACTCCTTGCAAGTTGAGCAATCATTCTTATAGTCAAGTTCCTTTACAACTTGAATTGCATAGTTCGACCTAAAATGAGTAGAACCTAGCTGAATTGTAAAAAGCTGTCAGCAATTAGCTATCAGGTTGCTTTGCTTGCCGGTGGCTTACAGGCGTCTACAGCTAAAATCAACCAAAGTACTGAAAGGTACTTGACTTTTGAAATTAGGAGTGCATGTGTGCCAAAATCTGCTAAATACTTATTAATTGGATCTACGGAGGCTTACTGCGGCAAATCTGCAACAGTCCTAGGTTTGTCTTATCAACTACAGCGCAAAGGGCTCGATATTAGTTATGGCAAACCGCTAGGCACATGTTTGAGTCAATCAGAGGGAACCGTGGTTGAGGAGGATGTTCAGTTCATTACTGATAGCCTTAAGCTGCCAAAAAACCGTATTGCACCGACAATACTGGTTTTGAATGAAGTCACTGTGCAAAAACGTTTGCGCGGGGAGAATAAGATAGATTATCAAAAGTCCCTAGCGCAGCAATATTCGCAAATGCTCTTCGGCGACTTAGTGTTGCTTGAGGGTCCTGGTAATTTGGAAGAAGGCAGCTTGTTTAATTTGTCTGTGCTACAAGTAGCCCAAGTGGTGGATGCTGCTGTGCTTTTGGTAGCCCGGTACAAATCGCTGCTTTCAGTTGAAGCTTTATTGTCTGCTAAACAGCGCATCGGCGATCGCCTAATTGGTGTTGTGATCAACGATATTCCTACAGAACAATTACAAGCTGTCAACACCACGATCCGTCCGTTTCTGGAACAGCATGGTGTTCCCGTACTGGGAATGTTACCAAAAAGTCTTTTGCTTTGCAGTGTCAGCGTTGGGGAACTGGCAAAACAGCTCAATGCAGAAGTTCTTTGCTGCAATGAACGCTTGGATTTGATGGTGGAAAGCTTGGCTATTGGGGCGATGAATGTCAACGCCGCAGTCAAGTATTTTCGGAAGCGGCGAAATATGGCAGTGGTGACAGGGGGCGATCGCGTAGAAATTCAGCAAGCTGCTTTGGAAACTTCTACCCAATGCCTGATTCTCACCGGACAATTGCCTCCCCCGCCTTTCATTCTCAATCGCGCTGAAGAATTAGAAATCCCAATTTTATCGGTTGACTTGGATACCCTAACGACTGTGGAAATTATTGACCGCACTTTTGGGACAGTTCGTGTCAACGAACCTATTAAAGTCGAGTGCATCCGCCATCTCATGGCTGAACATTTTGATGTTGACCGCTTGCTTGCTCTACTGGATTTAAGTCCAGCAGCAGCAGTCTCTTAAAAACCCTTAATAGCTTCATGGTAATCTTGTGTTTCCATGAACCCAGTCTAGCACATCTGCTATTGCTTGCTAATACTTGCTAATACTTTTCGCCACTGATTTCAATACACAGTTTGACCCACTCATGAAGATGGAGAGTAGGGGCACAGCGCCACCGTGTAGTGCCCTTACAAATCATCTGTCAGAGATTTGATTTGAGTAAGATACAGCTTGACCATTTTGAATTTTGAATTGGTTATGATCTGCAGAATTTTTTTTCCTCGGATGTAATGGTATTCCGTTAGGTAATACTGGTTCTGGGATTTGCCGATTTTGGTGAGCAGGTGAAGGATGAAGCACTTTGGTGAAGTGACCCTCACTCTCCATTCGGCACTGAACTGCGATCGGTTCAGTCGGCTTTTTCTGGTCAGCCAGTCACCAGCAGATTTACCGCGAGTTATCTAAACTCGAAGCACAAGGCTGGATTGCTTCCGAGACAATTCCTCAAGAAGGACGCCCAGATAAGAAGCTTTACCAGGTTACAGAACAAGGAAACCAGCAGCTTTTAGAGTGGATTGCACAAGCCTCTGAACCCATGCCGATAAAAGACGATTTACTGGTTAAAATTTTTGGCGGTTACGTTGCTCAAAAGCAGATAATCCTGGAAGAGCTAGAGCGTCATCGTCAGGCGCACCAAGAAAAATTGTCTACATACAAAGCTTTAGAGCGACGATACTCCCAAAATCCTCAACAACTGGCAGAAGAAGCAAAGTTTCAGTACCTGACTCTGCTGAATGGTATAAGTTATGAAACACATTGGATTGCTTGGTGTGGGCAAGCAATCCAGCTATTAAGTTGATAAAACAGCAGGCATTGCATCTCTACTCAAGGATAAATAGCTTACAGGGAACTCCCCCTTTGTCTGTTACAATAGCTAGGTTGTTTAATCTGATTTTGTCCGTCTTTGAGCCAGTCAACAGACCTTATCAACGTCGATTCATTAGCGCAAGAACTGGCGACAATCCAGCAAACGGGTTCCAAGCGAATCGCGTTGCTGGGTTCACGTCATGTCCCGATTACCCATCAGAATCTCATCGAGATGATGACCTATGCCCTGGTTTTATCAGGCAATCGGCTCATCACCTCTGGCGCTGCGGGTACGAATTCAGCTGCCATTAAGGGAGCAATGCGGGCTGATCCCAATTTGTTGACGGTGATTCTACCTCAAAGCTTAGAACGCCAGCCTCATGAATCGCGCCAGCAACTAGAACAGGTAATGCATCTGGTGGAAAATCCTAATAATGACCATCTGTCCCTTGCTGAAGCTAGTTACTTGTGCAATCAGGAGATTGTCTCGCGCTGTCAGCAACTGATATGCTTTGCGTTTCACGAAAGTGGCATTCTGCTGCGAACTTGTAAAGATGCAGAAGAACAAAGAAAGGTGGTGACATTATTCTACTTTGATTAATCATTTGTCATTTGTCCTTTGTCCTTTGTGTTTAAGTTTTGTGTTTGACTAGTGACTAATGATTATTTTTTTGTACTCTATTGCTGCTGCGGTCGTACTGATTTACCTGCCCTTTCTAGTGGTAAGTTATGCTCGTGCCCGTGTTGGATACGATATGTCTGCTCCCCGTGCCATGTTTGATAAACTACCACCATACGCTCAACGAGCTACTTGGGCACACCAAAACTCGTTTGAAGCGTTTATGATTTTTGCCGCAGCAGCTTTGATGGCATATGTAACGGGTGTTAATTCTCCCCTAGCTATTGGGGCGGTCATCGCTTTTCTCGTGGCTAGGTTGCTATACTCGATTTTTTATATTTTGAATATACCCGTTTTACGCTCGCTCATGTTTGTCGTAGGCTCCCTTGGGTATGCCGCACTCATTGTCCTCAGTATTATTCAAGCAACTAGCTAATTGGAAAGTGAGGACTAGTTAGTGGTTAGTGGTTAGTAGTTAATTGATTCATAAAAAATTCAATAACCATTAACTACTAGTCATTACTAATTACCAATCCAAAATCCAAAATTTAAAATCCGAAATGCTTTATGGCTTCTACCTATTCCTTTGACATTGTAAGCGACTTTGATAGACAAGAATTGGTCAACGCTGTTGACCAAACTGTGCGAGATATTAAAAGTCGCTACGACCTCAAAGATACTCAAACAACTGTTGAGTTAGGTGAACAAAGTATTACCGTGAACACTGACAGCGAGTTCACTTTAGAATCCGTACACAATATACTGCGCGAAAAAGCAGCAAAGCGTAATCTCTCCCAGAAAATCTTTGATTTTGGCAAAGTAGAATCATCTAGTGGTAACCGGGTTCGTCAAGAAATCAAACTTCAAAAAGGCATCAATCAGGAGATTGCCAAGCAAATTTCCAAGTTGATTCGCGACGAATTCAAAAAGGCCCAAGCTTCGATCCAAGGGGACGCAGTGCGTGTTACCGCTAAAAATAAAGATGACTTGCAAGCTGTTATTCAACGGCTCAAGCAAGAAGATTTGCCTGTTGCTTTGCAATTTACAAATTATCGTTAGTCCTTAGTTGTTAATAACAATTTAGGACAAAGATACGGATTCTCACTTGTATAGAATACACGCACACCGTAGGGGCAGAGCATTGCTGTGCCCCACTCTAAAAAGTTGAAACGCTCATCCAATCGGGAACGAGCTAGAAAGAATTTAGTACGCAAATATGAGGACATTTCTAACGCGCTTACGTGATTGGTGAGTGGAAGTTAGCCCACGACCTAACCAATAAGTTTGATGTGCTGTGTTTTGAAACACTCAATCTTAAGGGGATGCAACGTCTTTGGGGACGCAAGATATCAGACCTACCCTTTGGGGAATTTCTACAAATTTTAGAGTCGATTGCCAAAAAGAAAGGCAAGCAGGTCATATTTATAGATCAATGGTATCCGTCTAGCAAGACTTGTTCTAGTTGTGGACACGTTCTAGAAAATCTGGATTTGGAAGTTCGAGAGTGGCGTTGTCCGTCCTGTCAGTCGGTTTAGAAGAGGGACGAGAACGCTGCGCGCGAATATTTGTGCAGTTGGGGCAACAAAAACGCTGGGTTAGGCAATGTCAGACGTTTCAGTGACGTTCTCCCCACCCTGCCTGACGGCTCTTGGTGGGGCTTCTACAAGTCGCC
>NZ_CAWMYC010000167.1:0-35894 GCF_963872035.1 Scytonema sp. HK-05 | reverse complement strand
CTGACAACACGGTGAAACTGTGGGACACCAGCACCGGCAAACAAATCAAAACCCTCAAGGGGCATACAAACTCGGTTAATGGCGTCAGCTTCAGCCCGGATGGCAAGATGCTGGCTTCTGCAAGTGGTGACAACACGGTGAAACTGTGGGACACCAGCACCGGCAATCAAATCAAAACCCTCAAGGGGCATACAAACTCGGTTAATGGCGTCAGCTTCAGCCCGGATGGCAAGATGCTGGCTTCTGCAAGTGGTGACAACACGGTGAAACTGTGGGACACCAGCACCGGCAAACAAATCAAAACCCTGACTGGGCATACAGGCTTGGTTAATGGCGTCAGCTTCAGCCCGGATGGCAAGATGCTGGCAACTGCTAGTCGTGACAACACGGTGAGACTGTGGCGGTGGGATTCTGATTATTTACTCAGGGAAGGGTGCGATTTTATCCGCGAGTATTTCAATACCAATCCCCCAGAGGATGAGAGTGACAGGCATATGTGCGACGGCATTGGTAGTGCAAAATGAAAGAGCGTTCCCTTTATAGCCCAATACGGTTGGTGATAAAACCAGAACCCTTATCAGGAACACAATGTAGAGACGCGCCATGGCGCGTCTCTACAAATAAGCTTAAGCCAAAACTCTTCTAAAATCTCGTTTCCAGGTTCTACCTGGAAATGCGGTGGGGGCGGCTCTGCCGCAAGTAAGGCAGGCAGAGCCTGTGCCAGTAGGCATTCCCAGCCTGAGGCTGGGAACGAGGCACCTCCCCTCCCCGAAGCTCGGGGAGGGGATTAAGGGGTGGGGTAAATCAACGTGGAATAAAGGGTTGAACGTGATTGTTGACACCAATGAGCAAAAGGTGCGCCTTATAAAACCCCCCTGTAGTCCCCCCAAGAATCGGGGGGACGGCGTTAGCCGGGGGGTAAAATACATTGCAGCTTCACGCAGAAACGGTATAAGCAGGAAATGCAGTTTAAGCGGCTCTGCCACAAGTAAGGCAGGCAGAGCCTGTGCCAGTAGGCATTCCCAGCCTGAGGCTGGGAACGAGGCACCTCCCCTCCCCTTAACAAGGGGAGGGGTTGGGGGTGGGGTAAATCAACGTGGAATAAAGGGTTGAACGTGATTGTTGACACCAATGAGCAAAGCTTCGTGTCCTACCATGTGGTTTAAAGTTTATCCTTTTAAAAGCGCTGTAAGAAGGTGAGTGTCTGAGAAAAGTTTTGATAAAGTATAGGACTCCTCCGCAGATTTTTGAACGGCACGTAAGGTGGGCAGTGCAAACGCAAAACCCGGATGTACTCGGCAAAATACGGTAAGCACTGCCCACCCTACAATACTTAAGATTTTTCAGAAATCCTGCGCGGATTGCTATATCAAAGCTATTTCAACTCAAGCGTATACTCTCCGTAAACGGCAATTTTTTCAAATCCCAATCTTTCATAACAGGATATTGCACCTGTATTCTCAGCTTTGACATTCAAACCAATGTAATCCACGCTGTCTAATAATGACTGGCACAATTTTGCACAAACCTTTGTTGCCAAACCTTGTTTACGAAAATCTGGGTGTGTTGTGACATTGCCAAGTGTTGCCACTTTATATTGTGGTGAATATACATGAACACCAGCCACACTCACCAATGCTGCTCCTTGACGAACACCATAATAATGCCCTGTTTCCAGCATTCTTGGGTCAAACCAGTTTCCTGGATAGCTCACATGATACAGCGCCTTTAGCTCCTGCACATCTGACTGAGACATCTGTTCTACAGAAGATGTATCTACTTTGTTTAAATATGAATTTAAATGCAAGAGATTGGTTAAACCCATTTTGTTATAAATTCCATGAGATTGGATTTGATAGTCTTTGGCAAAAATTTCTACTGTATTACTATTTAAATGGGCGTAGAATCCCTTTGGCAGGAGATGCAAGAGAGAGTACAGCAACTCACTCATCTGTTCTCCAGAACCTTCAGTCAAACCTAGTAAAACAGGAAGTTCTGCACCAACATACAACAGTACGATTTGCTGGATACTATCGCTATGTTGAAGTGCGTACCAGTTAGTATATGACCAAAAAAAGTCATCTAAATCTCCAATCTCATACAAATGTAGAAAAGGATGACGGCGCAGAAACGCTTCTATTTCATCCTTTTCGTGGAGACAAACTGGCTTGATAAATTGCATATTTTAGTAGTTGCTTTCCAGATACGATGTATGCACCTGTTGTTTCACGGTTTGTGACCGAATCAGTTACCAGTTACCAGTTACCAGTTACCAGATAAAAATCTTGTTTGGTACAAGCCCCTGTTTTTTAAACATGGAAGTATGCAGAAAAATGTATTTCGAGATACGTAGTACTCGAAATACGGCGTCCTTATACAAAGCCCCTCAATTTATTGATGGGTGCGGCTGGTACTTGGTCACTGTTCACTGTTCACTGTTTTACATATCGTGTTCAACTAGATGCAGTTTACAAAAAATATGCTGAAGCTGTCTTTGCACTACCAGGAATGCAACAGTGGCTAAACGCAGCCTCAGATGAGCAGAAAACTATCTCTGGTTATGAGCTTACTGTCTAACTACGCATGTAAGCTTAAACATAACAACCTTTCTACAGTATGTAGCGTAAGTAGCACCTGTGTTGGAATACAAAACGTTAAATGACACAAGGAATTGCATCATGAGTACAATCAATTTTGTTAACGAGAATCAGGAAGTTGTAGCAGCCTATGGTGCTAACTTAAGGCTAAACGCTTTAGAAAACCGCATTCCCATTTACAAGATGCTGGCAAAATTGACTAACTGCGGGGGTTCCGGTCAATGTGGTACCTGCATTGTGGAAATTGTTGAAGGGCTGGAAAACCTTTCTACCCGGACAGAAGTAGAAAAGGTGATGCTCAAGAGAAAGCCGGAAAACTACCGCTTGGCGTGTCAAACTTCTGTTTATGGTCCTGTCAGCGTCAAAACCAGACCTTAGCTACCATAAGTATTTAGTCTTGGTGATTTTCTTGTGGGACGGGCGTCTCGCCCGTCTTTTCCAGATCATAGGCGGGCAAGATGCCCACCCTACAAGAGCCATATGCCTGAGCGGGCAAGATGCCCACTCCACAAGAGTTTTTAGCCAATTTTGCCAGTGAACACCAGTTCAGCTGGTCCTGTCATGTAAACTCGCTGGTCAATTTCTGACCATTCAATTAGCAGAGGTCCTCCAGGAAGCTCAACTGTAGCTTTACGCTCGCACTTCCCTGTCAACACACCTGCGACCAACGACGCACACGCGCCCGTGCCACAAGCTAAAGTAATACCAGCGCCTCGTTCCCATACCCGCATTTTCACGTGGTCGGGACGCACGACTTGAATAAATTCTGTATTTATCCTTTGGGGAAAAGCTGGGTGATGCTCAAACTGGGAACCAATGACTTCCAGAGGGATTGCTGCAACGTCATCTACAAAGGTAATACAGTGAGGATTCCCCATATTGACACAGGTGACTTCCCAAGTGTTCCCTGCTACTTCTAGTGGTTGATTAATTACTTTTTCGTTTGCTGGACGAAGGGTGGTAGGAATTTCACCAGCGAGTAGCTTGGGGATACCCATATCCACCTTAACTTGACCATCGCTCATGAGTTGGGGTGTAATCACACCAGCTAGCGTATGAATGCGATATTGGTCGCTTTTTTTGGCTTCACCCTCCAAATCAGCTAAAAAAGCAGCGAGACAGCGAATGCCATTACCACACATTTCTGGTTCTGAACCATCGGAATTGAAAATCCGCATGCTGTAGTCAGTACCGTTTTCGCCAGGCAAGGCAAAAATAACACCATCAGCACCGATACCAAAGTGGCGATCGCACAACTTAACTGCTTGTTCGGGAGTGATGACGGGCGTTGATGACGAGCGATTGTCAATCAAGATGAAATCATTGCCCAGACCGTGATACTTAGTAAATTCGATTGCCATTGCCAAAATAGATGAAGTATATTTAAGTTTCTATGTCATTAGTGTATTGTCCTTTGTCAGTTGTGAGTTACGACTAAATCAATGAGTAATAACTAATGACTAACAACTAATAAGTATGATTACGGAATTTGACACCTCACTGCCTAGCATTCGGCAAATACAAAACCTGATTCAACAAGCAGCGACAATTCAGTTAAAACTGCTAACTGGCGACACATTGACTGGGAAAGTTATATGGCAAGACGCACAATGTGTGTGTCTTGTGGATGAAAACAGCCAGCAGACGACTGTTTGGAAGCAAGCCATTGCATATATACGAATCAAGAATCAAGAATAAAGATTTTCTTCTATCTTTATTCTTCTGTCTTCTTTCTTTACCGAAAATTTGGGTCTAAAGCCCCGCCCTTGTAGGGCGGCTTTTTATTGACAACGTGCTAAAAGTATGAGATTATAGCATTGCCCGTAGTCTAAAAGGCTCTAGTGAGGCAATATTGGGTACTCCCCAGCTACAGTGCTCAGCAAGCGTGCGACATAGTGTAGGAAAGAGGCTAAAGAAATTGAATAAATCCTTTCAAACGCGGTCGGGCAGTCCGTGTACGCTTGTGGACGTATCCAAACGGGGATAGTTGAATGCTTGCATTCAACTATCTAGGGAGGACGGATGAAGCAAGAATCCTCACGCCTTTAGGCTGAGGAGTGTCAACTAATCCAGCACAGTATCCATCGGTAAAAACTCTTTGAGTGCTTCTGCTTCGCCTGCTTTCACCACTGGGATAGAGAGCGGTATTTCGGTTCCTGGGACAAGCAACTGTACAAGTTGATTGAGAGAAACCAAGCTACCGCACAATAAAACTTGGTCGTGGACTTGTAAGTCCTTGCTAAGATCGGGAAAGCGGATAAATTTGCTATCTCGTCGTATCGCCTGCACCATAACCCCATATTGGCTACGGATGTCCAAATCTGCAAGAGTTTTCCCAACAACTGGACTGTCGGCTGAGATAGTTACCCATTGACAAGCGCTATTTTCTCCGGGAACAGCAGCTTGACCTTTAGCGAATTCATCCAAAGCCGCCAATTCATCATCAGAACCAACAACCAAAAGGCGATCGCCCTCTTCCAAAGTAGTCTCAGCCGGAGGATAATCTATTTCTTCACCTCCTTCACGACGAATTGCCATCAAACTCGCCCCTGTTAAGTAGCGCATATCCGCTTCGTCTAAAGTCATACCGACGAGAGGTGAACCAGATGGTAAGGGATACCAACGCTTATTGAGGTCTTGAGTTGCTTGTTGCAAATCGCGCGAAACCTCAGACGCTGATTGTTCTGGTCGTAGATCCAAATAATGACGATTGCGGATTTCCTGCATTTCTCGCTGCACCACAGCAGTATTGAAACCCAAGTCAGTTAATATGTAAGCCACCATTTCCAAACTCGCTTCAAACTCTGGTTGCACAACTTCCCGCGCCCCAAGTTGATAAAGCACCTCAATACTTTTATCATTGGTAGCGCGAACAACAACATCCAAATTAGGAGACAATTCCAAAGCGCGTTTCAGGCAAAGACGTGTACTCATGGGGTCAGGAAGTGCGATCGCCATTCCCCGTGCGGTGTTCACTCCCGCAGTGTCCAAAACGTGAAAACTCACGCAATTACCATAGACATATGGAACCCCAGCTTCGCGCAACTGCTGAATTCGACTTTCTGCCTGATCAATCACCACCACTGGCAAATCGTGCTGCTGTAGCAACTTCACCAAATTTCGTCCCACTCGTCCATAACCGCAAACAACCACATGGTTTTTGGTAGGTAGTTCGTCAGCAACCGCCAACGGCTGACCTTCCCCGCTTAAATAGGGCTTTAACCAAGGTATTGATTCTACCCAGTCAAATAAAATCGGAACCAAACGCAGCACAAAAGGAGTCAGCACTAATGTTACCGCTGTTGTTCCCAAAATCAGTGAATAGACTCGTCGGGAAACCAGTCCCAGTGCCTGTCCTTCACTGGCAAGAACAAAGGAAAATTCTCCAATCTGAGCTAGTCCCAGCCCAGCAATTAACGCTGTTTTCAAGGGGTAGCGAAACAATTTCACCAGTGGCGTAATAATCAAAAATTTACCAACAAACACCAGTGTCACCAGTCCCAGAATCAATTCCAGGTTGTTCCACAAAAACACTGGGTCAATCAACATCCCAATAGAGGCAAAGAATAAAGAGGCAAAAATATCTCGCAGTGGCTCCACATATGTTAAGGTTTGGTCGGCGTATTCCACCTCTGAAATCATCAAACCAGCGACAAACGCCCCCATTTCAATAGAAAGCCCCATATATTCTGTCAGTAGGGCAATACCTAAACACAGCGCCACCACGCCTAATAAAAATAATTCTCGGCTTTCAGTACGGGCTAGCACTCGCAACAAAGGAGGTATTAGCCAAATGCCTGCGGCAACTGCACCAGCAGCAAATAAACCAATCCGCAACAGCGCCAACAGCACTGCTATGACTAGTGATTCTGCTGGTTGATGAAGAGCTGGCAGAACCGCGATCATCAGTCCCAGCGCTAAATCCTGCACGACCAAAATTCCCAGCATCACCTGTCCGTGGGGCGTTTCTGTTTCATTACGCTCCATCAAGCACTTGAGGACAACTGCTGTGGAAGACAAAGACAAAATTCCCCCCAGAAATACTCCTTTAGCAGGAAGATATTCCCAAGCTCCTGTGAGTCCACACACCAAAACGGTGATTAGAATTGTCAGGGCAATTTGTAGCCCTCCTCCGCCAAGAGCGATCGCCTGGACTTTTTTAAGTTCTGTAAAGGAAAACTCAACTCCCAAGGCAAATAATAAAAAGGCGACTCCAAACTGAGCTAAAGTTTCTACTTGAATCAATTCTTTAATCAGTCCTAGTCCGGCAGGTCCAACGACCATCCCACCAATGAGATACCCCAGTAAAACGGGTTGTCGCAAAAGCGCCGCCAGGAGTCCACCACAGGCGGCAACGGCGAAAACTGAAACTAAATCAACTATTAGCCTAAAATCTTCTTGCACAAGCTTATAAAAGAACTATTAAAACCTATTAAGTTTCAGCATACAAAGTTTTCCCTTGGCGTGGAAAGTCAGTTGGTTACAGTTGCCAACGCTTTTTGCTATGGAAGTCATCGGGTAAGCGTATACCCACTCATTCGTTATTCAAAATGAGTGACGTACTCCCACACTCTAATCTTTGATTAGAGTGTGGGCTTCTCCTCCCTTGATTTCCGGGATTCGCGTTTTATAGTGAGGCGAACGCCCAACCCCACTTTCTTTATTAGAATTCCAGAGTTCAAATCGCGAGGCATAGATGCGCCACAAGAGCATTTATGCCATCTATCACTTAACTCTTTTGGAACTCTGTTGAGACAGATTGCACAATGTTGAGATGTTCCTGCCGGATTAACTTTAACTACTCTCTTACCAGCTCGAGTCAGCCTTGTAAGGAAGTATTTCGTTCAAGAATCCAGCTATCCCAGCATCAGCAAAACTTTTGTTTAAACCGGACTTCGCCGCTTGCCCATTGGGAAGATAGTTTCCTTCCTCATCTTGTTTGGGTTTATTGCGCTTCACCATGTTAGAAACCTTGAGGTCTTCCACAAAAATGACCTCGGCTTTATCTACTAATTCACCCGCTAACTCAAAGTGCCATTGCTTGCGCTGTCAAGAATTTGTTGATGTAACTTAGCAATGCGGTGATTGAGCTTGCGACGTGCTGTAGAGCCTTTCTTCCTCAGTTCCCTTTGGAAGAGCAACTTGGTTAATTTCTCTTGAGATTGTCGGTAGAACTTGGGAGGTTCTACCATTGTTCCATCAGAGCAAGCTGCAAAATATTCCAGACCTGCATCAACACCAATGCTGTTAGCCTCGGTTGGCTCAATATTGATGGTGGGATTGTCGGGGACCGAAGCATCTTCCAGGGTCAGCGTCACATACCAGCCATCAGCCTTGAGAGTGACCAATGCTCGCTTGATGATAAACCCAACGCGCTCCCTTGCAGCTTCGCTAACGGGAATGGGACGGTGCTGGACAAACTTTATCTTGCCCAGTTTGGGTAGCTCAATTCGATTCCCTTGGACACAATCGGGTTTGACTCGCTGATACGCAAAGGTTCGATAACGGTTTTTACCCTTAAACCTCGGTCTGCCACTACGCCTACCGTTGACATCACCTTTGATGAATCGGGCAAAAGCCAGGTCTATCCGTTTCACCATGTCTTGCAAGACATCGGCGTGAATATCTTTGTACCACTCTCGCTCTGCCTTGAGAGACACTAAGGAGCGTTTCTGTCCATAGTATTCAGGCTGCTCTCTAGGTTCTGCAATGCTGCACACCAACGGACAAGCGTTGATAGGGCAACGATTCATTTCATACCAATCAAACCTATCTGCCAGCAAATAATTGTATTGGTGTCGCAACATATCGAGCCATTTGCTCATGCGACACCGCTGGTCAGAAGTTGGCAGAAGTTTGTACTGGTAGGCAATTTTCATGACACAATTGTACTGCATATCTAATGTAAATACAATCGTGAAACAGACACAGACGGTAACGTTTAGGCTTACGCCAGAAGAAAAAGAGACATTAGTAAAGTACTGTGAGTTAACAGCTCGAACCCAAAGCGATGTGTTCAGGGAATTTTTGCGAACCCTACAAAAGAGATTGTCAAAGAGGGGGGTATTGAACCCCCCTCTTTGACCCGCATTCCTCTCACGCTCCCCTATCGGGTGAGACGTAGTTTCGTGCGGCTTTAGCTGAATTTCCCCGAGAGAATCGAAAATTGGGGAAACACCGAATACAATACGCTAGTCAGTCGTTTCAACAGAAGAATTGAGATTTTTAGTAACTCCTCTATGACCACCGAATATTACGCTAGGACTTGTGGGAAAAAGTTACTGGGTTTAGTCGTGCCAGTTTTCAAAACTAACGTGCGTGCAAGCAGTGTCCTACTTGGGATATTTGCGCTACCTTTTGCATTGGCAGCACCCGCAAAAGCGTTACAAGTAGAAGTAAATCCAGCAACTCCCCAGCTTGGCGATACCATATCAGTTGTAGTCAGTTTAGATAATCCAGCTAATGGTAGCAATGTCACAGTAACTAATGGCGACCAGACTTACCCAGCATATGAAATAGCACCACTACAGTATCGGGCTTTGATCCCAACAACGCCTTTGGAAAAAGCTGGAACTAGAACTCTTCGGGTTGCAGGCGAAGGTCAAGTACAGAACTTGTCGGTGCAAGTACGCCAGCGTAAATTTCCGGTGCAGCGCATTAATCTACCGCCAGGAAAAGCTGGGGTAGAAGCCACAGAGTATGAACTCAAGCGTGCAGCAGAGTTCAAGGCGCTACAAACACCAGAAAAGTTTTGGGATGGTCCGTTTCTGGCACCTAATAAAGGACGTGTCAGCACAATTTATGGTGTACGTAGGTACTATAATGGTAAATTTGCGGATGACTACTACCATCGCGGCATTGACTATGCTGGCGCTGCAGGTTCTCCTGTTGTTGCTCCGGCGGCTGGAAGGGTTGTTTTGGTAGGCAAGGTATCCCAAGGGTTTCGGATTCACGGTAATGTTGTTGGCATTGACCACGGGCAAGGAGTGGCAAGTATTTTTATGCACCTCAGCCGCATTAATGTTAAAGAAGGTGATTTTGTCAAACCTGGTCAATTAATTGGCGCAGTCGGTTCAACAGGTGCTGCCACAGGCCCGCATTTACACTGGGGGTTTTATGTCAATGGCAAATCTGTTGACCCAGTACCCTGGCGAAATCAAGTAGTAAAATAATAACTTTTTGCGTATTATTGCCTCATGAATGGGCAAAATAAATAGGATTGATTGGTACCGTGCCCACCTTGCTTGGATAGCTGAAAGATAATGAGCGTTATGAGTATTGAAAAAATTGTGGAACAAGCTCTCCAGGATGGTTATCTTACACCAGCAATGGAAGCAGAAGTCGGGCGAATCTGTGATAGCGCTAGTGAACTCTCAATAAACGAGTACAAGGCGTTGGATCGGCTGATGGTGTCGCTATTGAGTGGGGATGTGGTGGCGGTACCACGTAAACAATTTATCAACGTTATGGAAGAGTTGGTACTGACAGAGGCAATATCTCGTGTAGCGGAAATTGAAGCGACTAGCGAAAGTTCTCTGGATGTTGGGGATATTGCCGCTTACGCCCTCAACCGCCTACCACCCCTATATGCTACTACAGAAGAAGGTGCCAACTACCAGCGCCAACGCGCAAGGGCAGAACTAGAGGAATTGATTGCCCAGCAAGTTGGCGAGGCTATAGCCCGCAACCTAGACCGACCAAATGATGATAGAACGCCAGTTGGAACTAAAAACACTGGCAATGAGGTTTTGCGCCAAGTCAGTACCTTACTCCAAGTATACGCACCCCATTTTGAGCAAAAATCAGAGTATTGAGCAGTTATTTGTCATTAGTCATTAGTTTACAAACCAAGCATTGTTTTCTAAGTGTTGAGTGTTGAGTGTTGAGTGTTGACTCCTGACTCCTGACTCCTGACTCCTGACTCCTGACTCCTGACTCCTGATCATTGACGTACTTCCACTGGTGTCCCCAAACTCACCTGCTTGTAAAGCAGACGGACATCAGGATTACGCATCCGCAAGCAGCCGTGAGATATTGCACTGCCTACCACCTCGTCATCTGGTGTGCCATGAAAGCCAATTTGATTGCGTCCATCTGACCAAAAGCCAATCCATCGGTCTCCTAAAGGACTATCAGCACCCGACGAAAATATTTTGCCAGTAATCGGGTGACGCCAGGTAGGATTGAGTTGCCTATACATGACTTGGAAAGAACCAGTGGGGGTTTCCCAACCTTTCTTACCCACAGCAATTGGGTAACTTGCTATAACCAGATCCCCACGTTGAACGTAAACACGGCGATCGCTCAAATCAACTATCAATTGATTCTTTCCAGATGCCACGCTTTGAGATAAATTTCTTTGAGCAGAACCTTGACCTAAGAGCAAATTTGAGATATGATTACCAATTGCATTCTGTCTTTTTTCCTGCGTCAGTTGCCCCGGTTTTTCTGCTGCCCAAGCTTGCCCAGATACAACGTTTCCACCTGCTGTTCCTAACTGGGTATCAGGCGTCATAGAAGTCCTCATGCGCCAATGGACAGCGAGAGATAAGATTGCTGTACCAAAACAGAGCAACATCACTACACGCGTTAATGAGTCGTTTCTTACTATCGCCATCGTCTCTCTCCAGCAGACCCAGATCTTCCATTTAGCTATCACCTTACCCTAGCTTACTCTACCCTAAAGCAGAAAGCCGTACTGATAGTGGGCTATGCAAATGACGCGTGAGGGGTATGCTGTGGGGAATGCTCTTTTTTCTGACATCGTACTTCCAGTCGCAAGTCTAAGTCAATCTTCTTAGTCAAAATTAACTTGCAATATCAATAGCATCTACCGATAGTTCAACTTATACTCTGATGATTCGGTCACTAAAAATTCATAAATACTTATTAGTTCCCTCATGAATTTCTCAATAGTCCCAGGCAAACTAGGGCTATGGAGATTGCGCTACTGCAACTTTGACGAAAAAGTCTAGGTGAAAAACCGCGTGAAAGCGAGGAACTCTTCACTAAATGTAGCAATCAATCATTATTGGTGTGGGGGAGAAAAAAACTATGTTAGAAAAACTATTACTAGCGGTTACGATTACTTTTTCCTTAAATCTGTTTTTGCAAGTTCACGTAAACGACCAAACAAATACAAATAGCAAAATTTACCCACAAGAAGCCGAAACAGCACCAAACCTCGTAGTAACCTTGCCACGGCAATAAAGTTTTATGAAGCAGTGGGGGGAGTAGCGGCAGATGGAGTAGTGGGGAGCCAATGCCTTCTTGTATCTTTGTCCTGATTGCGTAACTCAAATATGTCAAGCGTAGGTGGTCAGTTCTTAATATTGCACAAGTATAAGTAACATTGCCGTGCCCCTATTACGTAATGACTGAAGGGTGAAGGAGGCAAGTTTCTTCAGCAAAAGACTCAGGAAGAAGTTGTTTGTGCCGCCACGTATCTACCACTCGTTAGTATAGGCTAGTGTTCCAGTCATAAATCCGTCACTCAATAAAGGAACTTCCTGCTCATTAGCAGGTCTAATAGATAGGGATGATTTACAGCCAGTACGATCTATGAGTCAATCGATTACTGTATCCTGGTCAACGGTTGATACGAGGCTTCCAGAAGTTTCGGTGCAAGTTGACAAAATCTCAAACCACGACCTAATTTTGCGTTGTCAAGCAGGACTACGCCCTGATCGTGCGGCATTTGCCGAATTATTGCACCGTTATCAATCCCAGGTTGATAGAGTTCTATACCATCTGGCTCCTGATTGGCCTGACAGGGCTGATTTGGCTCAAGAGGTTTGGATTCGCGTATATCGGAATATTAACCGATTACAAGAGCCCGCCAAATTCCGGGGCTGGTTAAGCCGCATCGCTACCAACTTATTTTACGATGAGTTGCGCAAGCGCAAGCGGGTTGTTAGTCCCTTGTCGCTGGATGCTCCCCGTGCGGTAGACGATGGCGAAATGGATTGGGAAATTGCTGGAGATACTCCAGGACCCGAGGAAGAACTGACGACTAGAGAGTTTTACGAGCAACTGCGGGAGGCGATCGCTGATTTGCCAGAGGTGTTCCGTACTACAATTGTTCTTAGAGAAATCGAGGGATTGGCATATGAAGAAATTGCTGAAATCACTGGTGTTTCTTTGGGAACAGTCAAGTCGAGAATAGCCAGAGCAAGAGCGAGATTGCAATCTCAGTTGCAAAATTATCTAGATTCGTAATGAACAGTTTCCGTCCTTTGGTCAATGGCAGATATGATAATTCATTAAGAATATTAAAGAAATTACAGAGTGCTTCTGCCAACAGGAGAAGAATTGATTAAGTTCTCATGCTTGTCCGCTGTGTTTACCCGTGTAGGAATTGGTAATAATGTTAAGATGACTACTGATTCTCAGTTTGATGACCGTTCCCAATTGCAAGATCATAAAGATTTGCCAGATGGTTCGGCAAAGCATACCAATGAATCAACGGGTGCTGCTATGGATATGATGAAGCGCGATCGCTTCGAGTTATTGAGTGCTTACCTCGATGGTGAGGTGACGGCTGCTGAACGCAAGCAAGTTGAACAATGGCTTGCAGACGATCCCACAGTTCAGCGTTTGTATGCCCGACTGTTAAAGCTGCGGCAAGGTATACGGACTCTTCCAGTACCGGAACCGCAACAGTCATTAGAAGAAACAGTTGAGCAGGTGATGGCGCGTTTGCGCCGTCGTTCCAGGCTAGTATGGTTCGGTGGAGGCGCTGCTGTTGCTGCTTGCGTCATTGGTGCATTGTCTGGTTTACTAGGCGGCGAATCAAGGCTGCCTCAAATGGCTCAAAACCAACCAATACAACAGGCACAATCAGCAATGCCCACTCCTGCTGTTGTCAGTTCACCGCTCATGGTTGCCATAAATAACCCGGTGATCCCAATTCCGAAAACAGCAAAAGCTTCTGCTGAAAATCCAGTGAATCAGATGGAGCCTCAATCGCAGGATATCGAGCACGACCTAAATATTCAATCCGATATAAACTAAAATTATGAATTATGAATTATTAATTTTAAAAATTTCATAATTCATAATTTAAACTTTTTAAATTTCAGATCCACTCCACCAACCGTCAGGTAGGTGGACGCCTCCTAATTGAAGCGCTCGCTCTTGTGTCATTATATAGACCCAAGCCCAACCAAGCGGATGCCCTTGTGGGTCATGGGTCTCAATTTGCTTTCTATTGTAAAGATTTTCTGACGCGGCTCGGTCGGGGTGGTAATCTTCCAACTCGTCCAGAGCCTTTAAGACATCTAAATTAGTGAACGAGAGTAAGTAGCCGTGGACAGGGCTATTTCCTGGTGTCATCGCCGGATAGCCCATTGGTAAGGCAAATAATTTTCCTTGTGCGATCGCTTTAGTAGTATCAACCACGTTACCAGCACAATATCTTTGATAATTTGCTTCACCTGGTTTGAGCGTGCCGTAGACAAAGACTTTTAGCACCAAGAATCCTCAATAACTGAAGTTCACCCTTTTAGAAGGCGAGCAACTTGTTTTGCAAGCAGAAAGTAAGCCCTCTACTCATCTTATGCTTTAAATACAACGTAGTATTGTATTTACAATGTAAAAGATGTAGTGTTGTATGTCTGTATTCTGCACAAGCTGTAAAATTTTGCTAATTCTCCCAATATATAGATGTAACGATGTGAACTAGGGGAGTAGATGTGCCAAAAGCTGGCAGGAGAATCAGACAACTAGCCCGCGAACATAGAAGTGGAGCTTTAGCACGTTTTGGAGGAGCGTTTAGTTTAGCCGTCCCTCCCCTTTTGATTTTGTTACTGATACCAACCACATCGGGATTAGGAGTGTTGGTTGTGCTTGGCTGCTGGGTTGGTGCAGCTTTGCTTTACCAACAAGGGCAACAGTTGTGGATCAAAGCCAATCAAGCAGACCAAGGTGCTGACGGAGAAGAAGAGGTAGAGCGACTGTTAAAACCTCTGGAACGCCAAGGCTGGAGAATTGAATACAATGTTCCGCTTAAGCGCTGGGGTGATGCAGATGTGTTTTTGCGTTCCCCAAGAGGTAATTATTTTGTAGTAGATGTCAAAAGTAACAAAGGCAGAATATTTTTTGATGGTGCTATGCTGAAGCGACACTACGGCAAGCAGGTTTATGATCTTAACAATGGGAAAAACTTGTTAAAAGCAGTTAAAGGTCAGGCAAGCACTCTAAAAGATATGAAGCGCGTGAGTTTTGTGCAACCAATCATTTGTTTTACGCAGGCAAACCTAGAGAAAATCGAGCAGAACAAGCAAATTAATGGTGTATATGTAGTTGATGCAGTAAATTTATTGAGTTTATTGACGTCAACATAAAAGAAATTTACAAAATATAGCTAGCTTAGTTTTGATGGTAGTATAGCTGCTTAGATACTTAAAAGATAAATATTTAGCAGTTAAAATATAAGGCTCAGAAAAATCATCGCATAGTGCATAGTATTGCCTAAAGAGTGGAAGCTGTTGATAATACATACAAACAAAGTTTTTCATCAATCCCCTTGAGTTTCTGTAGACAATGACAAGTCTTGTATTTGTACATGGCACAGGGGTACGCCCACCTCAATACGAGGAAACTTTTGCGCTAATTCAAAAAAAGCTTGGTATCCAACGTCCCGATATCAAGGTTGTCCCTTGCTTGTGGGGTGAGATGTTAGGAACCAAGTTAAATGCTCAAGGGGCATCCATACCTTTGTATGACGCGACACTAGCGTTGTCAGAAGAAGAGGAAGAAGAGAAGGAGATTTTGCTGTGGGAGCAGCTATACCGTGATCCCCTTTATGAATTACGGTTATTGTCACTAAAACCGAATGCGGAAGATGTTGCTAATCCTTTTGCAGAGCAACCCAGCGATGAATTAAATTTTCGGTTGCAAAGCCTGAACCCTTCACCAGAACTACAAGCCCTTTTGGTAGAGGCGGGAATTGCTTTGGTGTTTGATGAAGCACTACAAGCAGTTCTTCGCAGTCAAGCTTACCAAGAAGCCTTGCAAAAGGCATCAGAATCCTTAAGCGAGTATTGTGATGCTGTAGCAAGAGCGATTGTGGCTCAGGCTATGTTTTACTGTGAACAACAAGAAAAATATCCACCAATTCTCACTAATGCTGAATTACGGGATGAAGTGGTAGAAAAGCTCAGCTGTGCCTTGGGAGAAGCAGAGTTGGGATTGGGAGGCTGGGTGTGGAAGCCTCTTTCTCTGCTGACGCATCCAACTACGTTTGCTATGAAGCGCAAGCGCGGTAGCATTACAGACGCAATTTCGCCCTTTCCTTGCGATATTTTGCTTTATCAAAGCCGAGGAGAACGAATTCGCCAATTTATTCGAGAAATTATTGAACAAGCTGAACCACCAGTAGTCTTATTAACTCATAGTTTGGGAGGTATTGCCTGCGTTGACTTGCTTGTTAAAGAAGGGTTGGAACAGGTGGCGCTATTAGTGACGGTTGGTTCCCAAGCACCATTTTTATACGAAATTAATGCACTACACAGTTTAGAATATGGTGAACCACTGCCAGACCATTTCCCAGCTTGGTTGAATATATACGATTTGCGGGATTTTCTCAGTTACATTGGGGCTAATGTCTTCCCCAATAAAGTGCAGGATGTATTGGTAGATAACAAACAACCATTTCCGCGATCGCACAGCGCTTACTGGGAAAATCCAGCCACATGGAAAGCGATCGTCCCCAGATTACCATGACTGAGATAGTCGCCAAACCAGAGCGGACTTATGCGCTAGTTGTAGGTATCGAGAAATACCACGAGACTGCTTGGAATGTAAAGGGCGGTGGTCCTGTCAATGACGCCCTGAAATTCGCGGAATGGCTGTGTAAGCGAGGTGTGCCGAAAGAAAATATCCGGCTTTGCTTGTCGCCGCTAGAGGAAAGTTGTTACTTAGTCGAGCAATCTGAACTAGAAGTAGAAGCAGCAACCGAGAATAATCTATCTGACATAATTGAGAATGTTTTATCCAAAAAGAAAGGAGATTTGCTCTTTATTTTTTGGGTGGGACATGGCTTGCTTACCTCTGAACGAGAACGCAGGCTATTTTGTGCTGATGCCACATCCCAAAATTGGCGAAACCTAGATTTGAATTCTTTGCTCCTTTTATTCGCTTCCAATTGGTTTCAGATTCCGAATCATATTTGCATGGTTGATGCTTGTGCCAATTATGTTTCGGAGTCGAAAGGAAGACCAACTAATTTCAGAGGGAAAGAATTTTCTAGCGGTAGTCCTAGGCAAGACATTCAACAGTTTGTATTGCTTGCCACCAGAGAAGGAGAAACAGCAAAGGTTAACACTAAAAGTCAAACAGGATATTTCTCTCAAGCAGTCAGGGAGGTACTCGAACAGGAAGCTTTGGAATCTTGGCCTCCAAATATGGAGGTAATTGCTGAAAAAGTCAAACGGCAATTTGCCAGTTTAGATAAAAAACAATTACCAACTTATTTTTATCGTCGCAGTTGGGATGGAGATGTAGATATTTCTCGTCCAACCAACTTAAATCTACCAGAGAAAATTCCTCAGTTCAACGATGAATCGGTAAAAAATATCTCAGCGAAATCGCCAAATTTGTTAATTCCAGACACCACAACTTTTGACTTTGAAGTGGTGACTGTGAATGCACAAGGTAGAGAAACCAAACGGTGCACGGAACAGGGAAAGTACTTTATAGAAAGTTTGGACAATGAAGTTTGCCTAGAAATGGTTTACATCCCAGATGGGAAATTTTCAATGGGAGCGCCCAAAGAAGAATTTGAATCCGATGAAGATGAGCGTCCCCAACATTTAGTGACTGTAAAATCTTTTTTTATGAGTCGTTATCCCATCACTCAGGCGCAGTGGAGAGTAGTTGCAGAATTTCCAAAAATCCAAAGCGAACTTGATTTAGCTCCATCCTATTTTAAGGGAGATAACTTAGCTGTAGAGCGAGTCTGTTGGCGTCATGCACAAGAGTTTTGTGCGCGACTATCGCAGCAAACAGGACGAATATATCGCTTACCCAGTGAAGCCGAATGGGAATATGCTTGTCGTGCTAGAACAACAACCCCATTCCATTTTGGTGCAACAATCACAACAGATTTGGCAAACTATTATGGAGAAGACGCCAATAGAGTTTATAAACAACAGACAACCGAGGTTGGTATTTTTCCAGCTAATACCTTCGGACTATGCGATATGCACGGGTTAGTCTGGGAATGGTGTGAGGACTATCAACACGAAGACTATCAAGGCGCACCATTAGATGGTAGTGCATGGGTGAATGATGGAAATCCTGAATATCGAATATTGCGGGGTGGTTCTTGGGATTCTTCTCCTCGTTTCTGTCGTTCTGCATCTCGGTTTTTTGAGAACCCAAACATCAGGGACAAAGAATTTGGTTTTCGGGTTGTCTGCTCTTTTGGATAAAATTTTATGATTAATTCGGTATTAATTTAGCTATTCTTTCTTTGATTGACAAAATGGACAAAGGCTCAGATACTTGGAAGCTAGTTTCTTGACGGATTTGAACCTTCTTATTTATGAGCGATTTCCTACACGCATCCCTATAAGGATGAGAAAGCCAGTTCCAACTTCCTACAACAGCAAATTTGGTATCACAGACTAAAATTTTTTCGTTTGTTCCCCTGCTTTCTACTTGTATTTCTTTGCCTAAGCGACGTATAAATGAACCTGGATATTGGGAAAATAATTCCCTTAAATTTTGTTCAGCTTGAGCATCATTATTATCATTTTCTTCATCTCCTTGAAAACCATAAATGACTTTTACATTTACCCCTCTTTCCAAAGCAGAAATAATTTCATTAACAAACCATTTTGGCTCATGTCCCCGAATCCAAGGTGTAACAATCGTCAATTCTTGTTCGACTTGCTCAATAGCATCTTGAAAAACTTTTAAATGGTTACAATCATAAACTGGCTGACTTCCTGGCTGCTGCTCAGGAATTTCTGCCTCAGTCTTGTACTCTAAAATAACTCCATACTCTCGAATATGTTCAACAAGCCGACGGGTATAACCTCCTGCTTTCTCTAACCTGTAAAGGTTACCAACTAAAATAAAAAGTTCTTCGGCTCTAGATACAGCAACATTGAGAAGATTTGGTCGTTTGTTAATCCAGTTATAGTTATCCAGCGGTTGGCAAACCTTTGTGGATAAAATAATCACTTTCTTTTGAGAACCTTGAAAGGTGTGAATTGTGCCAATATTATCATTTCTCCGCAGACGAGGAAATTGTTTGAGTAAACTATTCTCCAATGCATCAGCATGAACACGAAAAGGTGAAATCACACCAATGTCTTCTGGTGAGTACCCCTGGTTAACAAGGTGTTTGATTAATTCATGTACTGCAGTAACCTCTTGCTGATTAACTCTAGCCTTGATGTTTCCCTCAACGTGGTAAGCAATTAAATTTGTTCCTAATGGTGAAGAGGTTGGTTCTGTTTTTACCTCTAACCCATACCCAACGATGCGATCGCAATATTCAATAATGCTAGGCTGACAGCGATAATGTTCAATCAGGCGAATACCTTGACCTGTATTACCTTCTTCTCCACTTGCTCCCGCAGCTCGATGATAGGTAGTCGCGCATTCTATCTGTTCCGGGCTGTAACAATGGTACTCAGTTTCGGATAATCCACAATCAAGAAAAGCTGTTTTGCAGTATTGCTCGCGTCTTTGCCTTGCTAGTGAGATGATAGGCTCAATTTGTAATGGATCACCAACAATAATGGCGTTGCGCGATCGCACTAGCAAGGGAAATGTCTGATGTAGTGGAATCATTCCTGCTTCGTCTACAATCGTGCGATCAATGCATTCCTTCACCGAAGGCAACATATTTCGCACAGATTGTAAAGTACAAGTAATGACAGGAAATATCAAACTCAAAGCTCTTAGATAGTCATCTGAATTTTTGGAAAACGTGTTAGGAGTTTTATTATTTCCAGAAAAAAAGTTAGAATATGAAATCAAAGCCCGCTTGACATCTTCCTTGTTTCGCAGTGCGTGTTGATTGAGAAATTGCCGCGATAATTCAAATAATCTTTTGTGTTCTTCATGATAGTCTTCATGAAAGAAACTATAAAAATCTTTTGGTTGAGTTTCCAATCTGCGTTCTAAAGCAGTCAAATTTTTAAGTGTTTCATCACGCTCGTTACCAAAACGGATTATATTATCAGAATTTTCCCTTAATTGAGCTTGTACACCTTGTAACTCTCTCGCTCTATCAAGTCTTTCTTCAACGAACCGCGTCTGTTCAACCAAAATACTACGACTGGTGGGGTTTTCAACAGGAAAGGGAGTATCAATGGTTTGTACAATATATTTTTTGCATTTGGAAGCCGTTCTTGTAACAATATGTCTCTCTGTTGTGCGAGTTACCCAGAGGCACAGCCTTCTCCACCAAGATAAATTTCCTCCAGGTAGCTGTGATATGGCATTATTAAAAATATCCTGAATTTTTTGATAAATATCTATTGGAAGTTCTGTGTAAAGCTCCAGTTGTGCAGCCCTTCTCTGAAACTGAGTTATAGCGGCGTTGGCGTTGTTCAGTTTTAATTCAAGTTCCTGGATTTTTGCTTGAAGTTTAGGTTGCTCCGATTCATCTAAGGCACGTTGGCGACGCAGATTTAAATAGTTATTTTCCTGAAAAGTGAAATCTGATTTGATTCTTTTGATTTCTTCTGCTAGACAATTGTAAAGGTTATCATCAAAATTATTTTTGTCTAAATAATCAATAATTGCACTTTGTAGCTGTTCTTTAGCGCTTCCGGGAGAATTAATATTAGCTTTACTTCCTCCTTTCAGATATAAAACTTTCTCGTTTAGAGGTTTATCTTTTAGATAAAAATCCAGCTTGTCAATGACATTTGTAACAGCTTTATTTACTGTACTGCTAACAACCGTCAAGTTATTGATGTCCTCACCAGTTTCAATTAAATGTATTGCTCGCTTTACAACTTGTTGAGCAATCACATGAAGGATGAGAGTAGTTTTTCCTGAACCTGGTGGTCCTTGGACAGCAGTTATGGTTTCTGTTTGAGCGTGTTTCAGTGCTTTTAATTGCGAGCCGGCAGGTGGATCATCTGTTGGGAAAGCACCCATGTACGTCACTTCGGGTTCAAAAGGCTCTGGTTTGCCAAACAGATATTCATAGGCTGGATGCTTTTGCTTCAGCCAATATCTTTGATTCTCCTTATGATTTTTTAGGATATCTTTTAAGTCAAATCTGAGGTTCCTATTAAAATTGCTACCCTGATACTCAAACAAGTAAGGCTGCCGTTTAATTTCTTTAATCTCTGATGAGCGAGGAATATTGACTGATTTCATCCAGTTTTCATAACTTTCTTCAAAATCTAATCCGAAGATATTATTCAGTAAATGCCTAAGTCCATTTTGAATATTTAGTTGTTCCCGCTCTTCATCATCTAATTTGAAAAAAGTGGCTAAATTTTCTCCTGCTTCCGTCAGTGTAAGTTCATCAATATTCCACCCTTCTGCTTGATATTCTCCTTGAATAATGGATGTTATATCTAAGCTAAATAGAGGACGAAAATAAGATTTCTCTTCTTCTTGAGTACAAATTTGAGGAAAGGATGATGCCCAGATTGTCTCTTGACTTGATTGCCCTTGACTAACTTTTTTTTGCAACTCTGAAAAGGTCTCTGGCACAATGAATACACGATTGCCTTTCAGGTTTACACCTCGCTGCTTCACTGCATCTGATGAAATCTTTGCCTTACTATAATCCTCCAAAGCAATGAACTTTAACCATGCGTTGAGGATTGCTTCTACTTTGCTGGCTTTGTTCAAAACAGCCTCCACGTTGCTGCACTTGCTTGACTGTATTATAGGTTACTAGTTATCGTATCTGATACAAAGCATTAACCCGCAAGTCAAAGCACAGGTATTGCTATTATCAAAGATAATGGCAGGGTAAGGAGATTTTATTCAATATTTTGAGCGCAGTCTGACCTAACTAGCAACTTGGGTTAGTAGAAACACATAAGAGTAGTTGAGAGTGGCAGTTCAGTCGTCAGGGTAACTCTAGAGTATGCCACAATAGCGAAACAGAAGCGACCACTAGATTCAGTTAGGAGTTCTCATTGTGGAGTCCCGATACAACCCAGCAGCAATTGAGGAAAAATGGCAAAAAACATGGACTGAACAAGGCTTAGATAAAACTGTTACAGATAGCAGTAAGCCAAAATACTACGCTCTGTCCATGTTCCCTTATCCTTCGGGCAGCCTGCACATGGGTCACGTCCGTAATTATACGATTACTGATGTGATTGCTCGCCTCAAACGGATGCAAGGGTATCGGGTACTACATCCAATGGGTTGGGATGCCTTTGGCTTGCCTGCAGAAAACGCCGCAATTGACCGAGGTGTTCCGCCATCGAAGTGGACTTATGAAAATATCGCCCAGATGCGACAGCAATTAAAGCGTCTTGGCTTTTCTATCGATTGGGATTGCGAACTTGCCACGTGTTCGCCAGACTATTACAAATGGACACAATGGATTTTCTTGCAGTTTTTCCAAGCGGGGTTAGCTTACCAAAAAGAAGCAGCTGTGAACTGGGATCCAGTTGACCAAACTGTCGTGGCAAATGAGCAAGTTGATAGCGAAGGACGTTCTTGGCGCAGTGGTGCTAAAGTTGAACGCAAACTCTTGCGGCAGTGGTTTTTGAAGATTACTGACTACGCCGAACAATTGTTGAATGACCTCGATAAGTTAACAGGTTGGCCTGAACGCGTCAAGTTGATGCAGGCAAACTGGATTGGTAAGTCAACAGGGGCGTACTTGGAATTTCCTATTGTTGGGATGGAAGAAAAAATCGGCGTGTACACCACTCGCCCTGATACGGTTTATGGCGTCAGCTATGTTGTGTTAGCGCCAGAACATCCCTTGACAAAGCGCGTCACGACACCAGAACGGGAAGCAGCGGTAGAAACCTTTATTCAAGAAGTTTCCAATCAAAGCGAGTTGGAACGGACTGCGGAAGATAAACCAAAGCGTGGTATTCCCACTGGCGGTAAGGCAATTAACCCGTTTACTGGAGAAGAAATTCCCATCTGGATTGCTGATTACGTGCTGTATGAATACGGTACGGGTGCAGTCATGGGCGTTCCCGCACATGATGCACGCGATTTCAAGTTTGCTAAGGAACAGAATTTGCCTATCAAAGTGGTGATTGTGCCACCAGATACAGATAATGTACAGACGGGTCATCCGAGAGTTCTACAACAGGCATACACAGAACCGGGATTTGTGATTAATTCCGGTCAATTCGATGGTATGGCTTCCACAGACGCTAAGCAAGCGATCGTCGAATACGCCGAAAAACAAGGTTTTGGCAAAACGCGCGTACAGTATCGCTTGCGGGATTGGTTGATTTCGCGGCAGAGGTACTGGGGCGCGCCCATCCCAGTGATTCGCTGCCCTAACTGTGGCGTGGTGCCAGTTCCAGACGAAGATTTGCCTGTGCAGTTGCCCGAAAATGTGGAATTTACAGGGCGTGGCGGTTCACCCTTGGCTAAGTTGGAAAATTGGGTGAATGTTCCTTGCCCAACTTGTGGCACTCCGGCAAAGCGGGAAACTGACACGATGGACACCTTTATTGATTCCTCGTGGTATTTCTTGCGCTTTACCGATGCTAAAAATGAGCAACAAGTTTTTGACCCTGCAAAGACAAATGACTGGATGGCAGTGGATCAGTATGTGGGTGGGATTGAACACGCGATTTTGCACTTGTTGTACTCGCGGTTCTTTACTAAGGTACTGCGAGACAGAGGTTTGTTGAATTTTGACGAACCTTTCCAACGCCTGTTGACTCAGGGGATGGTACAGGGTTTAACTTATATGAATCCCAACAAATCTGGAAAAGATAAATGGATTCCTTCCTATCTTGTCACCAATCCAGATGATCCTCGCGATCCGCAGACAGGTGAAGTGTTGCAACGCCTTTACGCTACCATGTCTAAGTCTAAAGGCAACGGTGTTGCACCGGAAGATGTGATTAAGAAATACGGTGTAGACACTGCCCGGATGTTCATCCTGTTTAAAGCACCGCCAGAAAAAGACCTGGAATGGGATGAAGCTGACGTGGAAGGGCAATTCCGCTTCTTAAACCGCGTTTGGCGATTGGTGACAGATTTTACTGCCCAGCCCACAGTGGCTAGCAATCAGCAAGGACAACTGAGTAAAGCCCAAAAAGACTTGCGGCGGGCAATTCACATTGCTATCAAAGAAGTCACGGAAGACGTGGAAGGCGAATATCAATTCAACACCGCTGTGTCAGAATTGATGAAGTTGAGTAACGCTTTGGCTGAAGCTAGCTGCAAAGACTCACGGATTTATGTAGAAGGCATTCGCACTTTGATAGTGTTGCTGGCACCTTTGGCACCTCACATCGCTGAAGAATTGTGGCATCAATTGGGTAACAGCGAATCAGTCCACAAACAAGCTTGGCCGAAGTATGATGAATCTGCCTTGGTTGCTGATGAAATCACTTTGGTGATTCAAGTTAACGGCAAAAAGCGTGCAGATCTTCAAGTTCCGGCACAAGCGGATAAAGCAGAGTTGGAAAGGTATGCCCGTGAGTCAGAAGTTGTTCAGCGTTACCTTGAGGGTAAGGAAATTAAAAAGGTGATTGTTGTACCAGGGAAGTTGGTAAATTTTGTGGTTGGTTAGAAGTTTTTTCTCATTGACAAAATGAAGAAAAGGAAGAAGGTGATATTTTGTTGCCTTCTTCTTTTTCTTATAATCAAAATAATGCCTTTACTCAGATCTTGCACCTATCCGTATAACCCTGGGTTTAATCAAAAGCAGCGCAATAAATTTACAGTGTTTGTCTTGGCTTTTATCGGCAAAATAAGGGCTTTAGGGTTAGTACTGTGTGTACATTTTACATCAACTTTTCTTGGTGCAAGATGTGAGTTTAGGAGATTGACGCTTCGGACATATATCTCCCCAAAAACCCTCTCCTTAGAAGATTTTCTCGCCCAATACCACCTGTAAAGTTGTGTTGCAGTTTTCAATATTTCTGGTTTGTAGCACCAGTTTTATCTTAAGATAACCGCATTTGGTCAGGCTGGCTAAGACTTATTCGGAGAATTCCGGAATGCGCATTCCGGCAACTGTAGTACTCTCTAGTCACTTAAGTTCCCTAGCACTAAAGGAGGCCGAACTGATGAGTAACAATGAGCAACAAGCTACCACGACGCCAGCACAAAAACCATTGAGCTTTATTGCACCGATCAAGCAACCCGTGGCGCAACACTATAAAGAGTTAAAACAGATTTTAACTCATGTTGACGGCAAGGCCCTCGATCAGATAGGCACGGTACATTTTGGACGTTTTATGTTCCTCGAAAGAGATACTACGTCAACTGATGAGGTCTACACCAAATTTGCACTTTTTACTGCCTATGATGGGGATTTTAAGGAATATGTCCAAGACTTCGTTGATGTCGTCAGTGAAGTATTCGATGCATTACTCGAGCATCTAGTAGATGGCGAAAGTCTTATACCCGTAAAAAAGAATGCTCAAGCCTTTGCTGATTTTGTAGATGCACACAATGAAAAAGTAGAGGTGTGGTACAGCGCTTATCCTACTTTGAGCGTAGTTCAAATTCTTACAAACGCAAAGAATTAAACATTAGCTCACGAGATATTTCCTCTCAAAATACTGTCTCAAATCGACTTTTCAATCGACTTAGATTGTAAAATTCCTCCGTTCTTTGTTCGACCGTATGACTGATACTTTTGTCTATGCAGTCTGAATAGACAAAGTTAAGCTTAGCGATAAAAAATCTATGGAAAATGAGCAACCGCCAGTTACTCTTCCCCTCGACAATATCCAAGGTTTGATTATTCGTGGCTATAACATGAATAAAGTGCGATACTTTATTCTGCACATTAATAAAGCAGATGCGGCGAAGCATTTCATTGGTAATTTTGTGGGGGGGGTTCCTACCTCAAGCCCTCAAATCACTACTGCTGCGCCGTGGGACAAAAAGCCGAGCTACTGCTTGAATATTGGATTTACTTTTGAGGGTTTAAAAGCCCTCGAATTGCCAGAATTTTCGTTTCAATCTTTCAATTCATTTAGACAAGGTGCCCCTGCTCAAGCAAAGGAAATTGGGGACCTAGGAGAGAGCGCTCCTGAGCATTGGAAAGGTGAGTTAGGAACGCCTAATGTTCATGTCCTACTTTCCCTGTATGCCCAAGATGATGATGTATTGGAGTCGCAGTCAACAACATTGCGGTCCTTGTTTGCTCAGGGAGAAGCGGTCAACGAGTTATCTCATTTTGACGGAAATACTTTTCCCGATGGCAAGATTCATTTTGGCTACAAGGATGGAATTTCACAGCCTACTATCGAGGGTGGCCCTCAAATGCCATCTGATAGGCAAGCAATTATTCCTGCTTATCAGTTTATTGTGATGAATGACGATAAGCGTTTCTACGAAATACCGACCCCCCATGAGTTGGGTTTGTATGGTAGTTTTGTGGCTTTTCGAGTGCTTGAGCAGGACGTTGCTGGCTTCGAGAAATTTCTCCAAGACTATGCGGATAAAATCGAGCCAGAAAAGCTGGCTGCTAAACTCTGCGGTCGATGGCGCAACGGTGTACCCCTGGCTCTTTCACCCGATGCTGATGAACCCCCAGATCAGACGCCGATTAGCTGCAATCAATTAAATGACTTTGATTATTCCGACGACTCGAAAGGGCTTCGATGCCCCATTGGCTCACACATACGTCGCACTAACCCTCGCGCCGCAAAAGTACAGGGTATAACTTCAAATCACCGGCTCCTACGACGAGGAATGCCCTATGGCCCACCCTATAATCCTAACTCTCCTGACGATGGAATCGAAAGGGGACTGCTCGGTATGTTCATCTGTGTCAGTCTTGAAAACCAGTTCGAATTTGTTATGAAAAATTGGGTGAACAAAGGCGATTTTGCCGGTTTACCCAGCAATAATAAAGATCCCCTAGTTGGCGACAACTCATCCCAAAGCAGTGAATTCAATATTCCCGGTGAACTCCCTCAGAACTCTCTGAAGATTCAGGGGTTTCAACAGTTTATTAAAACCCGAGGGAGCGCTTATTGCTTTCTCCCTAGCATTACTGCGCTAAAATACATCGCCGCAAATGGCAATAATCGCCAGGGTAGCAACCCAAGTTGCTAGTTACAGATTCAGGTGGTTCCCCTGTGTCAATTAAGCAATAAAATCCCCGACACCAGAGAAAAGTTAGGAGGGGAATATGCGCGCGGGAAATAGTTACCACTCATGCGTCAATCGACGACTTGTTAAAGGCGGGCGCATATAGTGGTTGGGGGAGGGGGAATCACCAAGTTAACGTTATCTGTTGACTGATTTTTAAGAAACTTTCTCAATCCTTAAACAGGCGATCGCCTGTTTTGATTAATTTGTATAAAAATCAACTCTCACTCATCAGCGCAGCCAGCAAAATCCTGAGTACCACTTCCAATTCTTCAGTCACTCGGTAGAGGTTAATCGCTTGTTCTATACTTTGTGTCTGTCGGTATAATATACCAAATTGCCAAACATTACCTGTCGTTACTGCTCCCAATATTTCTGCTTGAGTCGAATCAGTCCATCTATCAAGGGCTATCATTTCAGTCGCCAGTTGTGTAAATCCTTTGTTGATATCTGCGTGCTTGGCTTCAATTACAATGACATTAGCCTTTGTTCGCAGGTAATAATCCAAATTGCCTTGGAGTCTATTGTCAACTTTAATACTGTATTCTATTCGTAATTTAGCGTGCGAATAGTGGATTAAATCAGTGATAATCGGTGCAATTAGCATTTCCCGGCGTGTCGCTTCGTTCTCTAAATCCACATACGGTAACACTTCTTCAATCCGCTGTTTTAAATCGAGAAGTCGGTCTAATGTACCTGAATATTGAGGTAAATTGATAAATTTACGCTCAAACGAATAGCCAAATTCAGCTACTAAATCGTCAACCGCAAACCCTAATTCAAAGTAATTGTTAAAAGTATACGAGCGATTTGGGTCTAGCAATGATTGGCGGCTCATTTGACTGCTCACTTCTGGGCTGAAATTCTTTCAGATAAACTGAACTTTAAACCAATACAGTTCAGTTAAGGATTGATCCTCCCTAGCCCTCCTTAAAAAGGAGGGAACTAAGCCCCCTTTTTAAGGGGGTTGGGGGATCTTAACAAAACTAAACACCACTAACTGAACCGTATTGAACTTTAAACTCCCAGTTCCAAAATTTATCTTCTTGTCCGTACAATCTTAATTGTTTTTTTCACTCCAAGGCATAATCATTGATGTCCTGCGTGTGCTTTCGTCAGTCCTGATCTCGTGAATGTTCCAGAAAGCACCCTGCATAGGAGAAAATTTGAGATTATGGATGCGCGATCGCACTGCCTCAAACGAGGGCAGATGCACCAGGAAAAACATCGGTAACTGTTCGGCAACAATTTGCTGAAATCTGCGATAAATTTTTTGGCGCTTGGTTCGATCCAGTTCTTTCTCTCCAGCAGCGAACAGATTATCAATCTCTCGCTGCCAGTCAGTCAGTTGCTTCACAGATGAGTTTCCACTGCGCCAGAATATAGACAGAAGATCGGGTTCAAAATCTGCACCGGGAAAACCAGTCGCGCCCACATAACACTCCCAATCTCGACTGTTGTACACCTTTTGCAGTACAGTGTTCTCGTTGAGTACCTGCAAATCCGCTTTGATGCCAATCTTGTTTAAATCTTGTTGAATTTGAACTGCTGCGTATATCCTAGACCTCTCCTCTGATTTCACCAAGAGGGTAAATTGTACCCGATTCCCTTCCCAATCCAAAAGCTCGTTTTCGGCATTATACTTAAAACCCGCTCTTATTAGCAGTTGCCTTGCTTTTTGGGGGTCGTAGTTGTAAACCTTTAACCCATTTTCCGCAGACAAGTAATAGGGGCTTTGCACGTTAAGGGGTGAATGTTGCACTTCACCCAATCCCCAATAAATATTGTTTTTCATCGTTTCGCGATCAATGGCGTAAGCAACTGCTTCCCTAAAAGCTAAGGTATTGAACCAGCGAGACTTGATTGGATCTACAAAAGGTTTACCTTGAGCATTACGACCTTGATTGAGATTGAAACGAACAAAACTGCTAATAGGATCTAAGCCATTGTAAACGGTAAATTTCCCGCGCTTTTCCTCGCGCTTTAGCAAGCTAAACGCCTCAGGGGCGACTTTTATAGTATCAAGTTCCCGAGAGCGAAACTTGATCAACTGATTGTCAGTGGATGTGATAATTTGTAAGATAATACGGTCGATGTAGGGTTGAGAATTTCCCCGTTGATCAGAGCGCCAGTAGTAGGGATTGCGTTGCAAGACTACGCGCTCACCAGTAGTATAGCTTGCCAACTTATAAGAACCATTGCCGATGATTTTATGGGGATTTGTATCGGTTCCCCAAGTGTAAACAAACAAAGGATTTCCCTTATCATCGATGGACAGTACCGACTCCTGCAATGCATGAGCGGGAAGAATTAACAGTTCTTTTATATATTTTAAAAAAGGGGCAAAAGGTTCTGGCAAAGTAAACTCCACTCGTCGTTCATCGAGTTTCTGCACCGATGGCAAAGTACCAGCGCTACCAATCTGCAAAAAACCTCTGAAAGCTGTAGGAATCTTTTTATTGAGGTAAATGTCTTTAAAGGTAAAAAGCACATCATCAACAGTGAGTGGTTCACCATCTGACCACTTTAATCCCGCACGCAAAGTGAAAGTAATTCGCCGCTTGTCTTGAGAAATTTCCCAAGACTCAGCTAATGCTGGCTCAAACTCTCCCGTGAGAGCATTCTCAGTTACTAATCCCTCATATAATAAGGGAAAAATAGGGTAAGGAGATTGAATGAGGGGATAGTTAAAGGTCGTTGGCTCATTTGCAGTGACTAAAACTAATTGAGAAACCCCAGCCTCCTTGATTTTAAACTGTACAGGTCTGCAACTGCTTGTGATGATTAATAAACAAGATAATGCCAAAGCCACAAACAGACGCAGATGTCGAACAACTGCAAACCTACGACCAAGCCAAACCATCAACTAGCCCCACATAGAGGTAAAACCAAGAATATCCACCAAGCTATCGTCAGTTTTTGCGGTTGTGTTGCAAAAACGATATTCCAATTATGCTAATAATTTTATCAATAACTTAGGGCATGAAATGGCAAGTCAAGTCAATGATCGTTACCAAGATAAACAAGTGGAGCGTATTCATGTATCTTTGAGCGAACGGGAATTACTGGCTGGATCAATTACTAACCTGAATATGTATTACCTGATGCCATAGTATGGTTGGTTGTTATTAGACAAGATTGCATAAATATTATTTTGTCTCGCGCAAAGACGAGCCAGCGCTGTAGGAGGGTTTCCCGACAGAGGCGACTGGCGTTGCAAAGACGCAAAGAAGAACACTAAGAAAAAAAATGAGTGCAAGAAGTCTATTGTCCAGACGCAGCCTTTTGTTATGAATCAATATATCGACAGCATTCTCAACAGTTTCCAAACTAATTTAAACGGATATCCCACATCTGTAGCAACAGATACCTCCAGAACAGAAGTTGTAGATTTATCTATTGGCGAGATTCAGCTTGAACAGCCTGACTGGCTTAAGGAACTTATCCTAGCTAGTGTGAAAGAAGCGCCGTTAGGCTATGTCGATTCTCTGGGGTTGAAAAGTTTGCGCTCCGCATACGCCAGCTACTTGTTTAAACAAGGCTATAGCATTGATGAAGAGCAAATATTAATTGCATCAGGAGCCAAGGAAGCTCTGTGGATGGCTTTTTTGGCTAGCCTGGATCGAGGCGATACAATTGTTTTACCCAAGCCTGGCTGGACTCCCTATTACATGTGGGCGCAAGCTTTAGCTAGAGCAGAAGAAGCCCCACACTGTAACGGTACTCCGTGAGCGTGTTGGGATGAATTCTGGGCAATAACGAATTGACCAACAAGCGGCATTGAACGCAGTTCAATCAGCAATGTTGGTCTCGGAGGAATTGCCTCTCTCTGGGATGGGTAACGAGTCAATGAAGTCTTCCAGTATTTGAGTCATTGTCTTATCTTTCCAAGCTGAGTATAGCCGCAACTTATTTAACCTGCGTTCTGATATTCTCAAGTTTAATGCTTTATTTTTCATAATTGCCTACACATTGCCTTTGCATTTATGTTATTATAATAGCAAAAAGGAGGTGATGAAAGTGTTGAAAGCAGTTAAGGTAAGACTATACCCAACAACTGAACAAGAAATAGCCCTAGCTAAGTCATTTGGTTGTGCAAGGTGGTATTGGAATTATGCCCTTAATGCTTGCATTCAACACTATTCACAAACAGGAAAGTCGTTAAAGCTAAGCCTTTACAAGGCTTATCTCCCGCAACTAAAGGTCGAGTACCCTTGGTTGAAAGAGGATTGTTATTCTGCTGTTTTACAATGTGTAGCAATCAACCTAAACAAGGCTTATGCTAACTTTTTTGAGGGTAGAGCTAAGTTCCCTAGGTTCAAGTCAAAGCATCACAAGCAATCAATCCAATATCCTCAAAACGTTAAGGTTGTGGGTGATTGTTTAGAAGTTCCCAAGATTGGTGTTATTAAAGCAGTCTTTCATAGACCCATTGAAGAGAAAGTTAAGACTGTCACTATCAGTAAAACACCTACAGATAAATATTTCGCTTCAATCTTACTTGAGATTGAGGGTGAATCTAGTCAGATATCTGGTGACAAGACGCTCAGCATTGACCTTGGCTTGAAAGACTTTGCTATTGTTCACGATGGCAATGAAGTTACCAAGTATTCCAATCCAAAATACCTGAAGCGTCATGAAAAGAATTTAGCGAGGAAACAAAAGAAGTTTGCTCGTAAAGTAAAGGGAAGTAATTCAAGAAATAAGTACAAAAAACTAGTAGCCAAGGTTCATGAGCGAGTATCAAATTCCCGCCAGGATTTTCTGCATAAACTGAGCAGAAAACTGGTAGACGAAGCAAGCGTCATCATTGTAGAGAATCTCAATTGTTTTGGGAATGGTGCGGAATCGTAAGCTATCAAAATCAATATCCGACGTGGGCTGGGGAATGTTTGCTAACTTTCTGGACTACAAGTTAAAAGCTAAGGACGGTCAACTTGTAGAGATTGGCAGATTTTTCCCTAGCTCAAAAACTTGTTCATGCTGCGGTCATGTTCTTGATGAGTTAACGCTCGATATACGTGAATGGGATTGCCCATCGTGTAAAACTCATCATGACCGTGATGGTAATGCAGCGCTGAACATAAGAAATGAAGGTATTCGGATATTATCTATGGACTTGGGAACCCCGTTCTTGCTGATAGAGGCTGTGTAAGACCACCTACAAAGTAAGGGCAAGGGGCAACGGTCGATGAAATCAGAAGCCCACACCGACAGACGTTAGGGTCGGTGTTGGGTAGTTCACGAACAGTCATTCGCACATACGATCCAAGAGATGAAAATGTCGCCAAGGCGATCGCACATTCCATATCTGCTTACCAGCCCTCTGTGCTCGTCTTGAATTTTCCCAACAATCCCACCGGTGCTGAAATATCTCAGTCGGATCTTAACCGGATATTAGACATTGCACAAGAGTATCAGGTTAAAGTCATATCCGACGAGGTTTATCGTGTTTTTTCCCTAATGAACCAACCAGGAGCCAGCATTCTGGATAGAATGAATTCCTCTAGCGGAGAAAACTTAGTACATATTGATTCCATGAGCAAAATGCTCGGTTTGGGCGGTTTGAGGATTGGGTTTGTTGTCTCTGACAAGAGTACTATACAGAAGATGCAAATGTTTCGTAGCAGTTATGCTTCTTGCGTCAGTTCAATTTCTCAGTCCGCTTGTGCCTCAATTCTCCAGGATAAGCGTTTAATCAGTCAGATTCAAGCCTTGGTGAGCGTTACGCAAAAAAATATCAAATCTGCAATTGACCAACTATCAAAGCATCAGTACTATATCGAAAGTTCTGGTGCTGTTTATGTTTGGGCTAAGTACCAAGACTTTTTAGAGTGTAAGGCTCCTAGCAACTATATTATCCTGAATGGCAGCAAAGTAAAAGTCTCACCTGGTAGCATATTTGGATGTCCGGATTATTTCCGTGTGTGTCCTGTGAGACCGCAATATCTGCTGGACTGTATTTTCAACTAACTCAGTCCCCGGATAAATCGCAGGGGATGAAAGGCGACGAGCAAATCCATTTAACTAACTAACTCTACGTCGAACTCACATTCACTTATAGATTTTAAACATCTTAGGGCTTTTTCGGTTGCATCAGGCATTAATCTTCTAGCAACTTCTTTGAATATCTGTGAATATAATGTTATTGATTTAAAGCAATGAACAAGCTTAATATCATTCAGTTGAGGGAGGTCAGGTTTTAATTTATTTATCTGCTCTATATCCTCTATCTGACTTATATTTACGAGCAAAGGAATTGGATAATTATAAGTAGATGGTAGATGTGCAATTTTAGTTTTCGTTTCCTGAACCGCTCGGCACAAAGCTAATTGATCTTGCTGCTTAAATATCCTCCATTCTTTTTGCCAAGTTTCAAATAGAGTATGAGCATCTGAGGTATTTCTCCAGAGCATCACCCCTGAGTTAAAATGAACAGAATCAGCAGCACACGTTTTTAAGGTGTAAGTTTTTTCTACTTCGTCAATATGGCAGCATTGAGAAATGGTAGGATATGGATCAAGTGCCATAGCAATATTTTCAAATTCTAAGAACCTCCAGATTTCATCAATTGGTTTTAGAGGCAGAATATCAGCATCTAAGTATAGAGTTTCATCAAACTCTGTAAAAGTATGCAAGCTGGTTTTAATCAGCCTAGATACCATGACATGACTCAGCCTCTCTTTTTCAGGAATAACAATTGGTTTGATGACAATATCAAGTTCTGACAACTGCTCTTGAAGTCCTGTCTTTTTTATATTTGACAAGATGATGATTGGTAGCTTAGGCGATACCTGACGAAGAGCAAAAGCACTGATGACAGCAGATTCTAAATATGACCATGCGTCTACAGCACAATATATTGCGCCTTGAGTTGGTGGTTTGGTTTTCATGAAACGGAAGTCAGTTCTAACCATAAGCAAAAGCCGGAAATAGGTGAAACCCACATTCCGCAGGTAGGATGAAATAACTGGGTATTTTTTAATAACACTAAAATCTTTATCATGTGAATATTTTACCATGTCTAGCCCAAACTAACATTAACTAGGATAAAGAAATGGTAAATAAATTTTTTGAAAGTTTCGATTTAGTTGCAGGGCAAACGCATCAAAATTATTTTGACAACATGCTATTTATGTGCGAGAAATAAAAAATGAGGAATGTATTGGTATGTCGAAACTACCATTTGGAGACTGCTGCTACGGATTGCCCAAGGGGGAGTGCGGGGAGTGCGATCGCTTCCAAATTGAATGGGGTGAGGTAGTATTCTCAAGCAGGATTCTTGTCCGTCACAAAAAGCATTCTTTTTAGCACGCAGTCATGACGGTTTTTTGAATTGTTTTGACCGAAACAGTGAACAGTGAACAAGTACAGTCCGAGGTAACAGAGAGACTTTTCACTGTTCACATTCCGGGTACAAGCCCCCAAATTCATTTGTGGAAAGAAAAGAAAAGTTATTCCTTGCCAAAATCCCCGCTCATTTATTCATGGGGATTAACTGGTAACTGATAACTGGTAACTGATAACTGTTAAGCTCCCACCTAACCCCATACCCAGTCTATTTCAAACTTTCTAGAGCTATGTTTAAGCTGCTAGTTGGTGTTAGCTTGCTTAACCCTGCTCCTGCTTTTGCTCGTTAGATGGAGTTGATTCTGTCTTTTCTGGTTGCTTCTCACCCGTTTGTTGTTCTTGCAGTTGGTTGAGATGAATGTTATTCACTTGAATAATAAAGTATTCTAATGCCTGGCTTGCCTTTTGTTGCTGTTGGGTTTCGTCAGACACATCGTAACAACGGTAAGGCGGAGTTACTCCCAATATAAATTTCTCTTGTTCAGCCTCTAACAATTCAACGGCTGTGTTAGCAGCAACCGAATTCTTCTGAAAAGGAAAAGAGGTAACTATACTGGCGATTATAGAAGCAATAGCTGGGCAAAGTACAGGGAGCCACTTCAGCCAGGCTTGTCCTGCTTCTAATTTGTCTACCAAAACTAAAATTGGCGTGACTCCTGATAAAATTACTGTCGCAATTTGCAAACTATAGTAAAGGTTTCTCGATACACTCCGAATTCTTTTATAATCATCAATTAAGTCTTGGCAGTACTGTAAAGCCTTTCCTCTTGCCAAAGTCAGCGTATTTTTATTCCAGGAATTATGATTACTTAATAGATAAGTATACAACTCAGCTTTTTGGGTGAGATCAGATTCCTTAACAGACTTCTTAGAGTCTTCAAACACTTGTCTATTAATGAGCAACAAAAAAAACAAAATAGTTAGAGATACTGCTCCTGCTATGACAATTTTCTTATCATCTGGATAAAATATCACAATTATACCAGAAGAGAAAAAAGCAGCAAGTAATAAATACTCAATTACCTTCAAGGTAAACAAATTTTTCTGCCCTGAGGGAGAGGAGAAGCTTTCAACGGTCTCGAAAACTTCCCTTTGGTTTTTCTGGTCAATATTAGTCAATTCAGAAGTAGCCATTTGCTTTTACTCAATTCGTTACGGGTCAAATCTAGCACAAAAATTATGCTGAATACACTCGCCTCTACTTCGCTAGTCATTAATTAAGGAAATAATCAATCCTTACAATACAATTCTTTACTTAATATGGCAACACTTTTTTTATCATGAGTCATTAGTTATTAGTCATTTGTAGAGACGCGCTGTTTGAAGCGTCTCTACATTTTCTTTAAGGCGATCGCTACTCGCGGTGCTGTGCGCTGACAACAGAAAAGCAAAACAACTAATAATTTTTTATTATTTGATATGCTACTTGAACAAGCGTTATTAATCCGTTATGTGTAGTCATCAAATTCATATATCTCATGGTTTTTGATGATTAATTTGGCTTATATATTTACACGGAATAGTCGTTTTTCTGTAATCCTTTTTTACAACCAAATACAATCTTACAACCAATAAGCAAAATTAAGATGCGTTTGCCTTAGTTCAGTACGCAATATGGAAAAAATTAGTAGGAGACAATTAAGACAGTTAAGACAGTTAAGACAGTTAAGACAGTTAAGACAGTTAAGACAG
>NZ_CAWMYC010000166.1:0-36700 GCF_963872035.1 Scytonema sp. HK-05 | reverse complement strand
GGCTACTGAAAGCCCACACTGTATTCGGTACCCCGAATCAGTGCGGGTAGTTTACGTTGTCATTGCTTAATTTAAGTGGGAGAGTTTAAGAATAGGTAAGCTTTTTGTAAAATGTTTGTAATTTTACAAAAAATTGACACTGTGGCAATATTAAAGCTTTAGCTTGTGTTCCTAATTGAAGAGTTATTGATGCGTTTTCAGGCTCCGCAAGCTAGATGCTAATTATAATCTAATCACTAATATTTAACTATCTCGCATACATCTATCTAAAGTAGTACTTGAGGAAGAGTTGTCAGGTGATGGGGATCTGCACAGATGTGGGGAGAGTGGGAACTCCCTCCCTAGATCCTACAGCGTATATCTAACCGCGTTGACCAGTGACAATATATGCCACACGTTGACCGATGTTGGTTGCATGATCTGCCATGCGCTCCAGACAACGAATCGCCAGTACTAGTAGCAAAATAGGCTCAACCACACCTTGGTCGTACTTTTGATGAGCTAAAGTCTGATAAAGCCGTTCATAAGCATTATCTACAGCATCATCGAGTCGCTTTATACCTCGTCCGTTGACTTCATCTAAATCTGCCAACGCCACTAAGCTCGTTGCTAACATTGCTTGGGCATGGTGAGACATGACTGCAATCTCTGGTACACAGGGATGAGGCGGATACGGAAGGATTTTTATGGCAATTTCAGCCAAATCCTTGGCATAGTCGCCAATACGTTCGAGATCGCGCACAAGCTGCATAAAGGCACTCAAACAACGTAAATCTTGAGCTGTAGGAGCTTGCAGCGTCATGATTGCCGTACAGTCTGATTCTATTTGTCTGTAAAAGCGATCAATTTTTTTATCTAATACAGGAAGTTCCTCAGCTGCTGTCAGGTTGCTGGTAAACAAGGCTTGGTGGCTCAGGCGAAATGATTGTTCCACCAAAGCCCCCATACGCAAGACATCCTGCTCTAAGCGCCTAATTTCGCGAGCCAGCTGGGGTCTGTCAGGATTGGGACTATACAGGGGGAGTTTCACACTTGTAGTCTCAAACATGAAGATATTTTCAAATATAGTCTTGGCTGTCAGAATTTGCCACGATGCCAGGTAGTTCTACTTGCAACCAAGCACCGCCTGTCTCCGGATGGTTCATGGCTTTTATAGAACCGCCATGTGCTAGAACAATTTGCTGGACAATTGCCAAACCCAAACCACTACCAACAGTTGCTGTAGCCGAATGAGTCTCTGAGGGTGTCACACGGGAGCGTGCTTGATCCCCTCGGTAAAAGCGCTCAAACACATGGGGTAAATCTGCTTGGGAAAAACCCATTCCAGAGTCAATAATGTCAATTTCTAGCGTTGGTTGCTGATTATTCTGTCCCGGAACGATTTTTGCTTCAACGAGAATGGTTGTACTTGGAAGACTGTATTTGATACTGTTGTCCAGCAAATTGAGAAACACCTGGTACATGCGAGATTCATCGGCGTTGATCCAGATATTTTCTGGACCAGAATAGCCAATCTCAATCTGATGTCGGTGTGCTAGGGGTGTTAAACTCTCCCAGACAGACAGAATCAGCGATCGCACTTCCACTCTTTGACGATGCAGTTGGATGGTTGGGTTGGTTTCCAGTTGAGTGAGCTCTAACCAACTTTGCACTAAGTGAATCAATCTGTCAACCTCCTGCAGTAGGCGGTTAACCCAACGATCCAAGGGCGGTTGCATACGGTCTTGTAATGTTTCTACAACCAGACGGATTGAAGTCAGCGGAGTTCTCAGTTCGTGAGCCAGATCAGAAAAAGCGCGATCGCGTGCCAAGTTCATATCCAGCAAAGGCTGACGGTTTTCTATAAAAACTCCCACTTGCCCCTTGTCTAAGGGTAAGCTTGTCGCCTGTAACATTAAAGGCTTCACTTCTGATATCGCCGCTGCATTCTCGTAAGAAGGATGAAACACCCACTCCTTTGACTGTGGCTTTTGGCGATCGCGAGTTTTCTCAATTAATCGGTCAAGTTCGTAAGACCTTACTAACTCTAGCAACAAGCGCACTTGTCCGGGTTGCCATCTTTGTAGATCCAACATTTTCCGCGCCTGCTCATTACACCAGAGCAGTTGATTTTCTTCGTCAACCTGTAAATACCCCACTGGCGCGAACTGCAGCAGATCTTGGTATGTTTTGAGCAACTGCTGCAATTGTTGGCGTTGTTGCTTGACCAATCGAATTTCGTGCCGCAACCCAGGAATGAGCAGCGCCAAGTCAGAAGAATGCCCGCTTAACGGTCGCAACACTTGCCCTAGGTAGCGGTTCAGTTGAAACTGTTGCCACACCCAAAAACTTACGCCTACCGCTAAACCCAGTAAAAATCCTAGTATAAGCATTGCTAGTTGTTAGTTGTTCTCTGACAACTAAAAACTAACAACTATCCAAATCGATAGCCAAAACCCCGTACAGTCACAATATATTCTGGACGACTGGGGTCTTGCTCTAATTTTTCGCGTAACCAGCGAATATGAACATCCACAGTTTTGCTATCGCCAACAAAATCTGGTCCCCAAACTTGATCTAACAATTGCTCGCGTGACCATACCCTCCGGGCATAGCTCATAAACAGTTCCAGCAGTCGAAATTCCTTGGGCGACAAATTCACCTCTTGAGCGCGAACCAGTACGCGACATTCTTGGGGATACAAAGTAATTTCTTTATACTGCAGCACTGGTAGCTGAGGCAAACTGCTTAAGCGTTGGCGGCGAAGCAAAGCACGACAACGAGCCACGAGTTCCCGCATACTAAAGGGTTTGGTGAGGTAGTCATCTGCTCCCACTTCCAGCCCCAAAACGCGGTCTGTTTCACTCCCCTTAGCGCTCAGCATTAATATCGGTACTGGGTTTCCTTGATATCGGAGCAAACGGCAGATATCTAGCCCATTGATTTGAGGCAGCATCAAATCAAGAATCACCAGATCAAAGGAAAGCTCTCCTGAATTTGGTTCATAACTTTTTAGGTATTCTACGGCCAACCGCCCATCAGTGGCAGTTACCACTCCATAACCTTCCTCTTCCAAAGCTAGAACAAGCATTTCCCGGATGAGTTCTTCATCTTCTACTACTAGGATGCGGCTTCTTTGTCCAATTTCTGCTGTATGGGGATACTTGGGTGATTCGCTGGTATACATTGATATCACAGAATTTTGTGGTTGTGATTGTATCAATATTAATTATTTAATTTCAGTGTATCTACGCTTTCTCAAAGCGATTTTACTTTGAAATTTGTAACATAAGCAACAGGATTGCTTTTATTATAAACCAATACAACACAAAGCTAACAATTGTTTTTTTACAGCTTTGCTTTTTCAACGTTAAAAATACAACAAATAGCCATAGCTAAGCAAACTTCGCGTCCAGAATTTATGACAAAGCTAATATTCATTTATGTAGCAAGTAACTTGATAATAATTCCTTGTGCAACAAGTTCACCGAGCCAGTCGTTTGACTTCACTAATACCGCGCTGAACAGTCTGTTGTTGAAGAAGTTTTTTGTAATCCCAGTAACGAGCAGAAATAGCCTGACATAAATCTGGAGCATAGCGATAGAAAGTAGCGCAAATAACATGATAGCGTCGGGCTACAACTCTTACAGAAGGTGAAGGATATTCATTTTGACTAAATTATGGTTTTAACAAGGGAGAGCGCGTTGAATATTCTGACTCCTGAGTTCTTTCTTGGTCAAAGTATTTTTTTTATGGAGTCAGTCGATTTGTTCTTTAAATCTGGATTCATGAAACCAGGTTCAGTCTTTTTTGGTTTATCTTTTGGTTGTGGTTTAGATTTTTCGTTAGTCATATTTTTTCCTCTGAATTAACTACAAATTTATCTACACTCTGTTTATAAATAATTCCGTAAAAAAAAAAATCAATAATTTCAAGAAATTGACTTTCATACAAAAGAAAATAGAGACGCATAAATCAAGCGTCTCTACCAGAGAGGAAACCCATTAACTATAAAAATTAAAAATTAAAAATTAAAAATTAAAAAATTTCTTTAGTAAGCGCTTGGTTTTAATCAAGAATCTTTTTATGTTGATTTTTTTGAACCTGGAAATACCAGGGGTCATGGAAAATCTTTGAATGTTGGAATTTATTAACCTGGTAGCACCAGAGTTGGTTTTGACTGGTCTACCTCTGTTAGGAGGTCTTTTACGAGTCATATTAAGAACTGGATTATTGCTTACAAGTTGGGATACACGGCGGTAAATGAGTAATCCGGAAAAATTCAAAAAAGAATTGGGTTAAAGGAACAAGAGACGCGCTAGAGATGAAAGCGTCTCTATACTGGAGGGTAGCTGAGATTAGGCAAATGCCGAAAAATCTATATTAGGCGGAATATCCTGAATCCGCCCTTGACCTACCGCACGCAATGCTTCTCTAAGAGAAACATCACCAGTGTACAGTGCGCGACCGACAATGACACCAATCACGCCTTGTGGTTCTAACGCCAACAGACTTAACAAATCGGTGACAGAACTGACACCACCAGAAGCAATCACAGGAATGGAAATTGTCGCGGCGATCGCTCGCAAAGCTTCTATATTTGGTCCAGAAAGAGTTCCATCACGTTGGATATCGGTGTAAATGATGGCGGCTGCTCCTAATTCTTGCATTTGTACAGCCAGTTGAGTTGCCAAAACTTCCGAAGTTTCTTGCCACCCGCGAGTTGCTACCATTCCGTTACGCGCATCGATACCGATAACAATCTGTCCGGGAAATTCTTGGCAGAGTTGTTGCACCAGTTGGGGTTGTTCTACGGCTATAGTTCCCAAAATCACCCGCTGCACGCCTAAATTCAGTAACTGTTGCACGCGAGAGCGATCGCGCACCCCCCCACCAACTTGAACGGGTACTGACACTGCTTGAGTGATTGCCTCAATTGCTGGCAAGTTTACTAATTCCCCTGTTTTTGCTCCATCCAAATCAACTACGTGTAATCTAGTGGCTCCCTGTTCCACCCACTGTTGAGCCACTTCAACTGGGTTATCGTTGAAAACTTGCGATTGTTCATAATCTCCCTGATAAAGTCGCACACAGCGACCTTCTAGTAAGTCTATTGCTGGAATAACTTCCATTTATAACTTCTCCTTTTTATTCCTTTGCGCTGTAAAATTTCCTAACAAATCAATTTTTGTTTGCCGAACCACTTGCCAAAATTTCTAATAACGCTTGGCGATAAATCTTTAAACCTTCGGCATTGAGATGGTCGCCATCACTTGTTAAATTGTCTTTGAGAACATTATTTTCATATAAAGATTGTATGCCTGACGATTGAACTGGCACATTTTCAGTTGTCGCAACTTGATTGATCACAGTATTAATTTCCTCAACTTTCGATTGTGGAGCGGCGACAGTCGGATCTTTGCTAGCAGCAACTGTTGAGTAGAAAGCAGGAATGAGAAAAATTTCTTTAGTTCCCATTGCTCTTACTAACGAGATAGCCTCTTTCAATTTTTCGGTAAATACCTCGTTACTTAGCCCATACAAAGCATCATTTCCACCTATGGCAATAATGGTTTTTTGGCATTTTACATTGCCTTGAGCTAAACTTTTCAACTGTTCAACTAATGAAATTGTAGTCAATCCATTTAAGGCAAAATTAAAAGTTCCTTCACCAAGGGAATTCCCAAGTTGAGCAGAAACAGAATCTCCAAATAAGCAGCCTGAAAATTGCTTTCCTTTACTTGCTAGTATTTGATATTGGGTTTGAATTTGCCATATAGGTGTAGAAGTTAGGTTATCCTTTTGTGGCGTATTTTGTGACGCATTAGACGAACTCGAATATAATTTTGATTGATTCAGTATTTCTAAAGCTTGCGGCAAATCCACGACTAGTTTGTCGCTCGGATAAGCTTTGAGAAAGCTGATGATTCCCAGACCTTCTCTTGATTTTGCTCCTAAGATAATGGCTGAACGTAGTGCTTGTATCCCAGCTTTGTCACGACGCGTAACACTTTTAGAAGCAGCAGATAAAAGCATTTTGCCAAGACTTGTGTCTAATAGCTTATCCACAGCCACAATATCAAGAGACATATTTACGTGAAGTGCCTGTTGCAATCTCTGTTGCTGTTTAGGATTTAGGTAACGCAGGAAAGAGTTGAGATCGGAAGAAACCTGTTGAGTTTCAGCATACTTACGCAAATCTTCCACAGGAAGTGATTGCTCAAACAATCCATACCTGACAACAAATTTTTCAGCCGCAAAACTAGAAGATGAACTCAGAAGACTATCAACAGCTAAAAATGTTACACAACCTGATAGACCTAACAGAGTGCGAGAAAAATATTTAATAACAGAAGATAGCTGCAATGACATAGGTGATTTTTAATCTTGAGAAGTGGGTGATGACATTTGCGATGACATTTGCTCAGGGGGAATAGGGACAACAGCTTGATTTTGAATCACAGCTTGCCGGAAACCTAGGACAATGAAAATATTAAAAAATGTCAAGAAAAATTCTGCGCTCCCGTGCAGCCAATCAACATTTGCTAGAGACTTACCATAATGGACTTGGGCATAAATTCCCGCTGGAATGGTGATGGCGACAAACACGAGAGTACCGTAGAAACCATACAGCGCCAAACGGGGCATTTGACTACTGCGGCTGATAAACCACAAGAAACCCAAGTAGGGAAACAATGAAAGGGCAAACAGGGCTTCTTTTGAAATCATCGCTCTAATTTTATAGTTTTTGTAGACACAGGATTGCTATCAGTTTTGGTTGACTGATTGGAACGCCAAATTAACACCGCAGCTGCCCAAAGCGTAAAATTACCGACTAAGGTCATACTTGCTTGCAGCGTTACCAGCCATTCTAGAGATTCGGAATTATCAAAATAGTGCCAAGTGCAAGCACACATGGCGCTGACTAGAGCAGGTAACATAGCAAAGGACAATGCCCACCAAGCACGGTTTCCTGTCACTTCTCCATATTTCCAGATTAACCAAATAGCGGCAATCCATTCTATAACGCTAGATATATGAATAATCCAAGTAGGAATCGAAAGAGCGTGCATAATATTCAAGATTCAAAATTCAAAATTCAAAAGTCAAAGATGCGGGTGTTGTTATCTGGGTATTACGGTAAGGGAAATGGTGGGGACGAAGCTTTATTAGCAACGCTTCTACAGATGCTACCACCATCAGTCACGCCTGTGGTTCTCTCTGGCAATCCTGAGGAAACTCGCGATCGCTACAACGTTGAAGCGCACGATCGCATGGCACCTTTCACCGTACTACAAGCTTTGCGCTCCTGCGACGGTTTTATTTGGGGTGGTGGTAGTTTAATTCAAGATACAACCAGTGCCGCTAGCCCATTTTATTATGGGGGAATCATGGCATTAGCTCAAAGAATGGGTTTGAAAACCGTTGCTTGGGGACAAGGAATTGGTCCACTGAAGCGCTCTGTGACTCGTTGGTTAGCACGGCAAACTTTTGGCGGTTGTACGAAAGTGAGTGTCCGCGATCGCGCTTCTGCGGCTTTGCTCACTAATTGGCAAATTCCTTTTATACTGGCTCCAGATCCCGTGTGGGCGTTGGAAAGTAAACCTGTTCCTGGACTTTGGGATTTACCTGCTCCCAGAGTTGCGGTCACTTTACGAACCCATCCCCAGTTAACCCAAACTCGCCTTGCTCATTTGACTCGCGCACTGGTTGATTTTCAAAAAGCCACACAAACTTTTATATTACTCTTACCTTTTCAAAAAAGTGAAGATTTAGGCATAGCCCAAGCAATTCAACCGCAACTCAAAGATGTCAGCCAAATTATGTGTCTAGAAGAACCGCAACTTTTGAAAGGAGTGTTTCGCGGTGTAGAAATGGCAATTGGGATGCGTTTGCATAGCTTAATTATGGCAGCAAGTGAAGGGTGTCGCTGCTTTGCTCTGAGTTACGATCCCAAGGTGAATCGATTGATGGAAGATGTAGATATGCCTGGATGGGATTTAGCTAATTTGCCAGATGATCCCAATCTCATTGGTAAAACATGGATAGAACACTACGCCAATGGCGACCCATTGTCAACAGAAAAAATTCAGTTTTTGCTAGATAGAGCACTAATCCACCGCGAGGTGTTGAGCGAAGCCTTAAATATTAAGTAAATATACGGCTAACAGGGCAAGTGAAACCAGGTAACAGTGGTGAATTCAGTTCATCATTGCTTAGTAAAGTTGCCAATAACGCCAGTGTAGCTTGCTGTCGTCGATAGACTTGAATTTGCTGCAACTGCCAATCAACAATCCAGTATTCTTGCACACCTTGAGTTGCGTAAAGCTTGAGCTTCACTTGTTTATCGCGTCGTTCATTGTTCTCGCCAGGAGAAAGTACTTCAACCACTAACTCTGGTGCAGCAGTAAGGTGTCCTGCATCATCTATCACTAATGCTAGTCGTTCATTGCTGATCCACACCACATCAGGAATAACGTTATCAGCATCGGTGAAGATAATACCAGCTGCTGTGACAGCTTCTCCCATACCAGTCTGTCGAGACCATAGTTTCAACTCTGTACAAATGCTGTCTGCAACTTTTTGATGTTTCCAATGTGGTGCGTGTGTCACAAATAACTCTCCATCTACAATCTCATAGCGCTTACCGTTATCTGGGAACAGCTCTAAGTCGGCAGTTGTCCAGCGTACCTGGTTAGTCGTAGTTTGGCTCATATGGGGCATCTTTTGAAGTCTGTTTTTCTAATGTACCAACCCTTAACTGAGGTGCGGCATAATTGATATATGCTTAAAAATTGCCTATGACCAGTGTCACCCCTAAACGCTTCACCATAGCTGAGTATCATCGCCTCATGGAACTGGGGTTCCTAACGGAGGATGACCGGGTGGAGTTGATTAGGGGAGAATTGATGCAAATGGCAGCAAAAGGCACACGACACTCTGTGTGTAATACAAAATTATTTCGAGAGTTAGATAGGTTAGTGGGAGACACAGCTGTTATCCGTGGACAAGAACCTATAATCTTGCCTACTGATAGTCAGCCTGAACCAGATATTGTTATTGCACGGGGTGAGGCTGATGATTACTTGTCAAATCATCCTTTACCAGAAAATATTCTCCTGGTTATTGAAGTATCAGACTCTTCCCTTGACTATGACCAAAACACCAAACTAGCACTTTATGCTGAAGATGGGATTAGCGACTACTGGATTGTTAATCTAGTGGCAGATCAATTAGAACGCTACAGTCAGCCTTACCAGGATACTCAAGGCAAGTTTGGCTATCGTTTGAAGCAGATTGCATTGCGACATGAGTTTGTGACACTCCCTGGTTTTCCCAATTTGTCTTTGGAGTTGAATAGAGTTTTTCCAGGTTGAGAAGTCAAAAACTATCAATACATTTGTTATACGGTGGACGGGCGAGACGCCCGCCCCACAAGAGTTTAGGAATTTCACGCTGCCCTAACCTCAGCTTTAACTGTCAACCGATTCTTTGCCAATCGGTCATAATTCATCCGCAACAGTTCTAGTAGCAGGGAAACATCCTCAACACCATGAATGTAGAAAGAAATCCAACCACTGTTGGGATAAATGTGATGTGGTGAAGCTTTACCTGATTCTACAAGCTCTTTGCGTATACGGGCTGTAAAAGGAATGTCTGCTTGATAATCCCCATGCAAGTGACCAATTTCCCGATTGTTAACCTGAAACTCCATACCACCAAAGCGATGGGGCGCTATTGTCACACCTTGCCAGGTTTGTACTTCCTGCACAATTGTGTCTTTTATATTATTCATCGCTGTCAGTTCTCCTAAGCCATAACTTAACCTTATAAATAAATCATAATGGAAATGATTATGAGTTGCAATAAGCCGTGAGGCGATCGCCCTGTCAGAGCGATCGCCTCACGCACCGTCTGTTATAGTTAATCCCTACGCTGCAACGGCTTCCTCATAAGGGACAAACGTTTTCTTAGTAGCGCCACAAATTGGACACAACCAATCTTCAGGAATTGCCTCAAAAGGTGTTCCAGCAGCAATTCCAGAATCAGGATCGCCCTCTACAGGATCATAAATCATCGAACACTGGCGGCAAATCCATTTCTGGGTTGCAGGATCGCCGCTTGCTGCTTTCGCTTTTGGAGCGATACCATCAAGAGCTTGGAGTGCTTCTGTATATTGATTGGCGTGATGATGTTCGATTGGTGTCAGCAATCCAAAGTTGTGTGTTGCTTTGCGGAAAATTTGGGCGTGTTCGCGAGACTCTACTTGTTGTGCTTCAAACTCTACTACAGCCTTATCGTCACGGTCTGCACGCGCTGCCTCTGTAAACTGTGGATACATGGTAGTGTACTCATAGGTTTCTCCCTCAATCGCTAACTCTAAACAACGAGATGCGATCGCCTTCTTTTGTTCATCAGTTAACGAAGCGACATCTTCCACCACCAACTCTGGATGCATTAACCGAAAGTGAGCAAAAGCGTGTTCTGTCTCCTGGTTTGCCGTTTCCCGGAACAGCTTTGACAATTCACTCAGCCCCAACTGGCGAGTCACTTCCGCAAAGAACAGATACTTACGATTTGCCATTGATTCCCCAGCAAAGGCTTCAGACAGGTTCTTTGCGGTGTTCGAGTTTGATAAATCCATTATTTCTCCTCTCAATTCTTCACTCATAGACTGCCTTTACAATAGCAGCCCGCTAATCCGTACTCATAACGACTACGACTAAATGTATTGTACTCATAATCAGTATGAAATGCCAGATTTTTCACAATATCTTTATGCAGGCAGGTTTAAAAATCTATAGCGATTCCCACTTAAGTGAGGTACAGGAGGAAACAATGAACTGTAGACGAAGGCAAATAAATTTGTACTTCAGTAGACTAGGAAAGGCTATGATTTGATTGTTTACCTAATTTCTACTTCACACCAGGCAAGATAAACATTTTTAGTATTCATTTTAGAAGTGATCCGCGAGGGTTTATTGCAACAAGGCGATCGCATCGCTGACGAGATTGAAGCACGGCTGTTCTCGAACTTCAGCCTATAGGAGCAAGAATGTTTAAATCAGTGAACAGCTACCTACGCAGTGACGCCTGCGGGCGCTTTGGGGGATTTAAAAGAGCCACCAACGCTTATGCCTACGGCACGTCTCTTGACGAACGGTGCACAGGAGTGTGGTGTTTCCCCCAACGATAAAACTGATACTGCGGGTACTTGGTAACTGATAACTGGTAACTGTTAAACGAGTACCTCCTGCGCTGCATCGACACTTTGGACGCAAATAAGTTTGACAAGGAGTAGTATTGAGAAGGCAGATGCTACGGCAAAGACGGTAAGCAGAATAATAAATACTTAGCCAGTGAAGGCTTCGATGAAAATGAAAATACGATTGTTTCATGAGCAAGACGCTGAGCAAATAGCGCAGTTGTTCCACGATACCGTGCGTGAAATCAATATTCGTGAGTACTCAAGCAATCAGGTCAAGGCATGGGCACCAGATAATATTCATTTTAGAAACTGGGCAAAGATTTGTTCTGAACGACTCACTTATGTTGCTGATGATGAAGGTGTGATTGCAGGTTTTGGCGAGTTAGAGTTGAGCGGGCATATAGACTGCTTCTACTGCCATAAAAATTATCAACGAATGGGTATCGGCAGTCAAATTTACCGTGTGATTGAGACAAAGGCTCGTGAATTAGGAATGAATCGCTTGTACACCGAAGCAAGTATTACCGCAAAGCCATTTTTCTTGCACATGGGCTTCGAGATCATTAGGGAACAACAAGTGGAACGCAGGGGAGAGAGTTTTATTAACTACTCAATGGAGAAGTTTCTAAAAAATGCTATCTAGCTTGGTAAACCGCTCATAGACATTACATGACTGCTTGGTGTCTTGCCTAATATTGCTAATATTGCTAAAAATTTTCCAATGCCTGCAAAATCTTGTTGGGTTTTCTCCACAAACGACAAGTTGCTAAATGTTCATCAAACATTGTACATTTTATTTAGCTGGCTAAATATAACTCATGTATGTCTGAAAAACCCATACAAGAAACCATGTGCTGTTTGATGGTGCAAGTGTGTAAAGCACACCGCAATCATGCTGCTACGGTTTTGGCTGAATTAGGATTGCATAATGGGCAAGAGATTTTGCTCATGCATCTGTGGGAACACGATGGGTTAATCCAATCTGAACTGGCTTCTCTTATGGAAGTGGAAGCCCCAACACTAACAAAGATGATACACAGGATGGAAAAAGCTGGATTTTTGGAGCGACGTAAAGATGAAGAAGATGGGCGAATTTGCCGGATTTACTTGACACAGGCGGGGCGATCGCTCCAAGAACCAGTTACCTGTGCTTGGAATTTTCTAGAAAAACGCATATTAGCTAACTTGACACAAGAAGAGCAATTCGTGTTTCGTAGGTTGCTTTTGCAAGTTCGCAGCAACCTAACTTAAAGCTTGTTTTTTAGCCATTTATTTAGCCAGCTAATAATACCAAGAAACGACAACGCACTCTATTCATCCAAAATCTAAAAATCCAAAATTGGAGAAGCTTGTATGGATTTGTTGACGTTGGATAGCTTGCCAGTAAAGTTACGGGATGCAATTGTACACCGTGACTTAGCAGCAGGAGAAACTCTATTCCAGCAAGGAGACTTAGCATTATCTTTTTTTGTTGTAGAAACGGGACGAGTTAGACTTGTCCGCTATACTAGTGGCGACAAAGAGGTGACTTTACAGATTGCTGGTTCTGGGGAGGGTATAGCTGAAATTGCCTTGTTCTCAGAAACTTACCCGTGTACTGCAGTTGCAGAAGTGAATTCACGGGTAATTGTTTATCCGAAAGAACTTCTTTTGTCAGCAATCCGTAACAATCCAGACTTAGCAGAAGATTTCATGGCAATGCTAGTGCGGAAAATCCAGGATTTGAAAATACGTGTAGAGTTGCGAGATATTCGGGCAGCGCACGAGCGATTGCTGCGATATCTACGCTATCAAGCACAGTCTGAAGAGCAAACCGTTGTTAACTTTGACCGTCCCCTCAAAGATATTGCTGTTGATTTGGGTCTGACGCCTGAAACCCTCTCCCGGGCATTGACGAGGCTAGAGCGCGATGGGATGATTACGCGAACACGTCTTTCGGTCACGCTTGTGAATTCACCTGCAGCTTGATTTAAATCAATGCAATTTTGCTACCGAATTCATTACCATATCAAATTGGTTTGAATATTGGCTAAAGTCTGGAAATCTAGAAAAATTTAAGTATGACTTACATAGCGCTTGCTCCTGTTGTATCTAGCTTACCCAAAGATGAGCAACTGCCAGGGATTAAACCAGGAAAAGCCTTTGCTCGTTGATTTCAAAGAGCAAGGAGCTTCTCTTGCAATCTTTCCTAACCCACCTCTGTTAACCAGTTTGCATACAGAATGGAGCGGTATTCATTTTGAACATCATCATCAGCCTAGTCATGATACCCCAGAGCATTGCCTGACAATGCATACTATCAGTATTGCCTTAGACGTTGGTTCCACAGAAAGATGGTTTGACGGACATAGAGAAAGCGAATACCAGACGAAAGGAACCACAGCGATTATTCCTGCTGGAACGCTCCACCGTTGCTTATGGGAACAAGACGTTCAATTCATGTTTCTGGCAATTGACCCGAAGCTTTTGATACAGTTGGGTGTGGAAGTCGCAGCACCTGAGGACATTGAACTGATTCCTCACTTTGCCACATTGCAAGACCCGCTGATTCTGGGTATATTATTATCCCTTAAAGACGAACTAGAGTCAACAAATCAAGGAGATAATTTGTATGTTGAGCAGTTGAAAACGACGCTAGTTTTTCATTTGTTAAAAAAATATTGTGCTAAAAAACCTCAAAGCTCAACGTATGCTGATGGATTAGGTAAGTATAAATTAAGACAAATAATCGATTACATTCACAGCCATGTTGATTCGGAAATAAAATTGACCAGATTAGCTGAAATGGCGGGAATAAGCCAATACTACTTCTGCCAACTCTTCAAACAATCATTGGGTATAAGCCCTTACCAATACGTACTTCAGTTGCGGGTAGAACGGGCAAAGCAGTTGCTGAAGAACCAAAAGATGACGATTTGTGATGTTGCTTTGGCGTGTGGTTTTGCCAACCAAAGCCACTTCACCAAGCACTTTCGCAAGCTGACAGGGACGACACCCAAGGCATATTGGAAAAATTTATCAATGGTAAGCGCACAGTAAGTCTAGCGACTGGCACACACAGAGAGTTCAACCCGCAATAAATGCAAATAAGCATAAGGTAAAACAAGGAGAAAGTATTATGAAAATGAGAAAACTGGGACATCAAGGACTGGTTGTTTCAGAACTGGGACTCGGTTGTATGGGTATGTCTGAGTTCTACGGGGATAGCAATGAGCAAGAAGCGATCGCCTCTTGGGCGGCTCCCTTGGGAGCATCGCCACGATTCATCATGCTCTTGACCTCGGTGTGAACTTCCTTGATACCGCTGATATGTATGGTCCGTTTACCAACGAGCAGTTAGTTGGTCGAGCCATCCAAGACCGTCGAGATCAGGTAGTGCTAGCAACCAAGTTCGGCAATGTCCGCACAGCGGATGGCGGATGGTTGGGTATTAGTGGCAAACCAGAATATGTGCAGCAGGCTTGCGATGCTTCACTCCACCGTTTAGGCGTAGACACCATTGACCTTTACTATCAGCATCGGGTTGACCCGAATGTGCCAATTGAAGAAACGATTGGAGCGATGGCAGAACTTGTACAGCAAGGCAAAGTGCGCTACCTCGGCATTTCCGAAGCAGCTCCTGCTACAATTCGTCGGGCAGCTGCAGTTCATCCGATCACGGCGTTGCAGACAGAGTATTCCCTTTGGAGCCGCGAACCAGAGGATGAAATTCTATCGACTTTGCGAGAGTTGGGCATTGGCTTTGTCGCCTACAGTCCTCTGGGACTCTTGATTTCTCTCAGGAGCAATCAAGAGTCCAGATGATTTAGCAGCAGACGATTATCGCAGGGCTTCCCCCCGCTTCCAAGGCGAGAACTTTGACAAGAATCTGCAATTGGTAGAGCAAGTCAAAGCGATCGCCGCTGAAAAAGGCGTGACACCCAGTCAACTTGCATTGGCATGGATTTTAGCTCAAGGCGACGACATTGTTCCTATCCCTGGCACAAAACGCCGCGCTTATTTGGAAGAAAATGTGGCAGCAACCCAAATCACGCTCACCCCAGACGATTTGCGTCTCCTTGATGAGGTGGTACCTAAAGGAATTGCAGCGGGTGAGCGGTATTCGGCTGAACATATGAGCACAGTCAATCAATAAAGCTGGTTAATGTTCCATTTATGACTGTTGTGATGTGTGTTGCATCGAGAGCGATCGCTAAGGAGCGTAATAGCAACCTTACCCAAGAAAGGAGGTCATCTTGTCTTGCTGCCAACAACCACCGTATTGTCCCAAACGTCGCCGTACAGCCAGTTGCCTCGCGCATCTGGGTCGTTGCTAGTGTAGTATTCCTGCCACGCGATCAGAAGTTCATCGACCGTAAGCTGTCCGTCGCCGTCGCTGTCGAGCTTCTGGAAGGCTAGCTGGCTGTTCGCCGATTTACAGCCAAATGCCTGATGGAATTTAGCGAACTCACTTTGTTCGAGGAAACCGTCGCCGTCTCGATCGCAGATTGTGAAGGTCGCTTCTGCGAGGGGACGGAAGCCTGCGTTATAAGCTTCCGGATCTTCGGCGAAAGCTTTGCGTAAGCCCTTGCGCCACTCCTGTGGAGTCACTTTGCCATCGTTGTTGACATCCATCTTGGCTTCTACATTGGTCCAAAACTGCTCAAAAGCCTGGAACAGTTTTTGTGCTTTGGGGCTGCCCATAGGCTCACCGAGATAAGTAACGATGCGGGCGGCGAGAGCGAGCGCATCCGCAGCTTCTAGAACGCCGTTACCGTCCACGTCGCCGTGAGTAAAACAAACATCAAATTTTCGATCCAACAAATCTTGAGGTTCAGTGATAGGCATATTTAATTTGCATCATACATATCAACTTTGAGTGGAAAATACCACGTTTTCATACATGGCGGTGAAATTTTTTTCATTAGGACTGCCTTACTGTTCCTGAAACAAACTTGAATCAACTGGTAAGGGCAGCAATTTCATTTAAAACTTGCAACACGTGATGAATCTCTTCAGCTGTATTGTAATGTACCAGCCCAATTCGTAGTAAGCCGCCACTTGCTTCTACGCCTAACTTCTCAATCAAATTCAGGGCATAGAAATGACCATGCCAAACAAAGATTCCGCGATCGCCTAAAGCTTTAGCCGTAAATTCTGGCGTTTGTCCAGCAAGTCGAATTGCTACGGTTGGTGTTCGCCAAGCAAAACGACTCGCATCAGTGATGCCGTAAAAACTTAAGCCAGGAATCTGCAATAGTCCTGAAATCAGCTTGTGGCTAAGTTCTCTTTCATATTGCTGAATTGCTGACATTGCTGCTACTAAGGCAGCACGGCGACTATGATAGGCAGATGCGGTCGTAACATGACAACCTAGTTTTGCTAAATAGTTAACTGCCGCCACCACACCGGCTAAACCCTCATAATTCAATGTTCCTGTTTCCCAGCGCGATGATACTTCATTTGAGGAAGATTTTACTTTGTATGGAGTGAGTCGGCTAAGATGTTCCCGCTTACCATAAAGAATACCAACGTGCGTCCCGAAAAACTTGTAAGCAGAACAAGCAAGAAAGTCACAGCCTAGCGCATGTACATTAATCGACCCGTGAGGAGCATAATGAACTGCATCGACGAAAACCCAAGCACCCACAGCATGCGCAAGCTCTACTATTGCTGGTATATCGTTGATTGTTCCCACAGCGTTGGAAGCGTAACACACGGCTACCAACTTTGTGCGGTGATTAATCTGCTGTGCCAAATCGCTCATATCTAAGGTGCAGTCTGCGACGTTGATATCAACAACGCGGATAATTGCACCTTGTTCCTCCAATAGATACCAAGGAGAAACATTGGCAAAATGGTCAAGTCGGGTAACAATAATTTCATCACCTGGTTGCAGTTCTCGACCAATAGCTCGGCTTAAGGTGAAGGTGAGCGTAGTCATGTTAGCACCGAATACCACCTCATCGCTACTGCAACCCAAAAAATCAGCCATCGCAGCACGAGCCGAGGCAATCAGCGCAACTGTACGCGCACTTGTGGCAAAAGCTCCGTATGCATTAGCGTTTGACTTCACCAGATAGTCACTGATTGCATCTAGTACTGACTCAGGTACCTGAGTAGCACCTGGTCCATCAAAGAAAATAGTAGGTTGACCGTTGATTTTTTGTGTAAGAGCCGGAAATTGAGCACGTATCCATTCCAGGTCAAGAGGCTCCATAGCAAAATTACTGGTTGTTTTTTCAGAGCGATCGCTTTTCTGTGCACTACCATTGCTGACAGAAATTTGGTTGCTATCGTTCATAAAGTTTGTAAGAGTTCCAGGGTTCACGCCAAGTCCTAAAGAGGCATCAATCACAGCACCTCGAAGTATTCTGGCTTGTTCAGTGCATAGGAATAAGGCAAGCTCCGCAATCTCATCAGGCTCGATTAACCTACAACCAGGAAGACTGTTATATAAAACTTTTGTCTCATCTGCGGAAAGACTTTTTAACAGACTAGCTTCGAGCATCGGGGTGTTCGTTGCTCCAGGGCAGATAGTGAATATGTCAATGGGTTCATGACTGAGTTCAGCTGCTAGTTGTTTACTTAAAAATGTAATAGCAGCTTTACTCATACTATCTGCTAACCTAAAACCAGGAAACTGGGTAATTCCTCCCCCTACTGAACTAATAAAAATAATTTTGCCATATTTTCTTTTTCGCATCATTGGTAATATTTCTTGAGTAAGCCACAGTGAACCAACTGCATTTACTTGCAATAGCGCTTGGTCTTGAAGGTGAGGCTCTGTGACAAACTCTTTTACAGTGCCACTTCCTAATGCTGCGTTGTTGATTAGTATATCAACAGGTTCTGGCAGCGCTTTAAGAAGGTTTTGGAGACTCGTCCAATCACCCAAATCCAGAGCAAAAGCTTGAACATTCCTACTAGAAAAACTATCTACTAGTTGTTGTGCAGAGTTTTTTCCCTTGAAATATGTAAACCATACTGTATACCCGGCATTTGCGAATTTGGTAACTAAAGCACTGCCAATACCTCTCGAACCTCCTGTGATTAGAACATTTCTTTGGATGCCGCTTTCTTTCTGGTTAGATTGTTGTAAGTGTTTTTTAGAATCGCTTTGGTTAATAAGGTTAACTAAATTTTCACTAGACTGATGCATAGATTACTACCTAAATAAATTAATCAAATAATACAGTGTGACATGACTAAGCAAAAGTTTTAGGTTTTTGCTTATTTTATCGGCTATGAAACCTACTTCGGATAGCTAATAAATCGGGGAAAAATGTGTTGTTAATCGACTGCATCAAATATGGCACTCCCGTAGTTTTCCCAGTCCCAGGAGCGTTACCAATGGTACGTTCTGCCAACTTGAGGTGTCGATAGCGCCACTGTTGAAAAGAGAAGTCGAAGTCTAGCATTAACTCTAGTAAGATAGTTACATTGTCAGCTTCTAAGTACAGTTTCAGTAAACCGTCTTGTACAGCCGGATGTGGGAGTGTTGGCAGGGAGTGATCGCGATCGCGCAGTTCTTTTGGAATCACTACTCCCCAAAACTCTAAGAAGTCGTAGAAGTAGCTGTAAACAGAAGGCTCATGCAAAAGCTGTTCCAGTTGCTGCTGACTTGAAGTATCTTTCTGGCACTTAATGATTTCTGAACGTTTGTTACCGAGAACAAATTCCAGCTTCCAATATTGTAGAGATTGAAATCCAGATGCTGTTTTCAAAGAGCTACGAAAGCTGGCAAATTCCTTTGGCGTTATCGTTTCTATAGTGTCTACCTGTCCTACTAAAACTTTCAGAATCGTGCATACACGCTTGAAGGTATGAATAGCTTCAGACAAGTTATTGTGGTAGAAGTCAATTTTGATTTTCTCAAATTCATGCAGTAGTTGCTTAAACCACAACTCGTAAGTTTGATGGACAATGATAAATAAAGTTTCGCTATGAGCTGGTGGATTAGATTGGGGTACTTGCAGACTCAATAGTTCGTCAAGATTCAGGTAATTTGAATAGTTCATACTTTATGTTATGATGTTATTTCTTCATTCTGTACTTAGCTTCTGGATCGATGTTCTAAGAAGTATGCTGAATTCCTTCTCCATAGGGATTTATAAACTTATTAATTGGTGAATTAGGGTCTTCACTTAGCGATAACCCCGTCATGGTTGCCTACGGATATTCAGCACTAATGCCACTGACTGATGCAATGTGAGTAGCGGGAAAACGCAAAGTCTCAAGTCGTATATGTTCGTTAAAACCAAGCAAACCCAATTTGTGATAAACCTGTGTTCATTTTCAAATGACGCAACATAAGTAATATGGTTGATGTGACGAATACACTCAATGATGCTACTTCCAGTATTTTCAAGTAAATTGGAACTTCGGTAGGACAAAGCTTTTCATACCTAACTACAACAAGCGGAACTAACAAAAACTTGCTCAAGTTCTCCCAGTGCTTGCTGCCACTTTTAAGTAGAAATCACTTTGCTTATTGCCGTGGTTGTTACTCTAAATTGCTTGAAGTGTGTAATTTAACACTTGATATTTCTTAATATCTCAGACTTTGAATAAAAATGCAAGGGCAGTTAAGACAGTTAAGACAGTTAAGAGATTTATAAAAAAATCAAATTTTTTTATTCTTTTTAAGAATAATTTTTTATCTTACCACGGCTTTAAATGAACGTGAGTTCGAGGGGTTGAAAAAGTTATTCCGGGATTTACGATTTCACTCGGACTTTACGGAGTCATTGCAAAGGCGACGCTACTTCCCGTTCAAATGACATTGAATCGTGCCACACTCGTGCTGTTTCTGACTGTTGTGATGTGTGTTGCATCGGGAGCGATCGCTCCCAGAGCGTAAGTTACAGTCTGCTGACCCTGCCGAGATTTTCTAATTCTTACTTATTAGTAGAAAAAAGCCCTTTTTAAAGAGGGCTAAAATGTAATATGCTATAGTGCTATATATTCATAATTTAACCTTGTTATTAGGTATTTTGTACCTCCTTTAGATAGACATATTTACAATTTCATTTCATTGAAAAAAAACTAAAATATAGATTAAGAAATCCCCCCTATCGGCAATGGAGGAAAATAGCAGGGGGGATTGGCGTGATGTTGGTGTTTATCCATTTTCTAGTATTAGTAAATGTTAGCTAATTTCATACCACCATCTGACAGATATAATTGTTAAAAAAATATGTAGTTTAGGCAACAAAGTATTCGCAGACACATAGAAATTTAATAATAATCAATTCTAACAGTAGAAGTAAGAGGAAAACAGAACTAGTTAGTTTGTAAATTGTGGAGTATTTTGGTTGCATTTTACTAATGGGTGAAACCTGCAAAACCATTTTGTTAGTCGAAGACGAGCCTGATGCACGGTTTTTAATCGTCACTTCATTTGAATTCGCTGAATTACCAGTCTCTTTTCAAGTCGTTGAAAATGGGCAAGAAGCTATAAACTACTTGTTGGGTAAGGAGCCTTACGCTAACAGAGAGTGTTATCCAGTACCAGTGATGATATTGACAAATATCAGACTGCCTTATATGTCTGGTTTTGAGTTACTTAGATGGGTTAAGCAGCATCCCAAACTGAAACATTTACCAGTTGTGGTAATGAGTGTCTCTGACGATCCAAATCATTTGATTCAAGCGGCTGGCTTAGGCGCTTGCTCCTACTTTGTTAAAACGTCATCTTACAATGATTTGATAGACATTGTGGTGAAACAAATATTGTGACAGCAATGTTCCGTTGACTTACTTCCTAGAAGCAATATTCTCAAGTAAGTAGATGGGCGTAAATAAACATAACTATATTGCAATGGGTAAAGGCGCAGGGAAAAAGGGGAAAACCTTTACCCTTTACCCTTTACCCTTTACCCTTACAAAAGGTTACATAGTTCGATTTAATTGTGCCAACCTACTTAGTGTTTTATTAATATATTTTATTTATCATTTAAATAAAAAGAAACATTTGTTTTTATCAATAGAAATTTCTAAAGTAAAAGCAACCAGCTAGTAAGGGCTGTGCGCTGATGAAACTTTCAAACAAACTTGAATATGCAATTTTAGCCCTGCTAGAACTGGCTAAGCGTTATCATAGCGACGAATCTTTACACATTCGAGGGATAGCAGGGCTACAAAGTATACCAATTCGTTATTTAGAGCAGATCCTAGCAACATTAAGGAATGGGGGTTTGATTAAGAGCGTTCGCGGGTCAAAAGGTGGTTATGTCTTAGCACGAGACCCCAAAAAGATTACGGTTTTGGATGTTTTGAACTGTATTGAAGGTGTAGATGCTGTGTCTGCTCCCGATTCCACTTCCCAAACAGTAGACAATGAGGTGATTGAGGAAGTTTGGGAACAAGCAAATCAAGCAGCTTACTCTGTGTTGCAAAAATGTACCCTTCAAGACCTTTGTGAGCAACAAGCAAGCAGACAACAAATGGAAAATATGTACTATATTTAAAGACCTCGTCGAGATCTCGACTAGTGAGAATGTTGATGAGATAGCGACTCATTCTTGTGCCTGACGCGCTTGCTGAAACCGTTTTAGAATTTGGTTTACAAAAGTCTGCCCATCAATGGGGGGAGTATGGTCTGAAGCCGAGATTGCTGCGTCAATTTTTTCTCGTACGTCCTCCACTCATTCGGCATTAGCTGTAAGTTCTAAGAACTATTTTTGATGCGCTGTTACATCGAAGATACGCGTCTCACTGATAACAATTCGTTATCGCAAAAATATCGCTGTTCTTGTTTTCCGAAAGAAATTCCTTTAATAATTCCATCGAAAGCGACCTCCCGATTGTGTCGCCTTGTATTGTGGCGCATAACGGATGCGAGAGGATTGTAAAAAATTGACCTCAATTGGGCAGCACAATATGGCACGGATGCAAGCCCCGTTGTTCAAGATAGGCTGTGGGAGTACAACCAGCAAACGTACGGAAGTCGTGAATGAAGTGCGCTTGGTCGAAGTAGCCGCACGTTAAAGCGACATCCATCCAATCGACGTGTTCTTTTCCAGCCAAGAGGTAAAGGACTTGCCGCAAGCGCTGAACGCGACAAAACAGCTTGGGCGTCAACCCCACTTCATCGCGGAATAGTTGGCTGAAATGGCGAGCGCTGAGACCGATTTGATCCGTCACTGCGCGGACTGTGGGCATGGGTACTCGCTGAAACTGGCGTAACGCGAAATCAACAGCTGGATGTCGTTCGGGCGGCTGCGCCATCAGAGCCAGGAGGAAATGCTCCAAAACGAGGAAGCGAGTTTCTAAGGTTCGAGCTTCGAGTAGGCGATAGCGAAGCGCTGCTGCATCCGGCAGATCGCGGAGTTCTCCGGTGCGGTGATTCCACAATTCATCCAGCGATACAATCTGATTGTGCAATTCTCCGGCAGGAAGCGCAAAGAACGGAGTACCGCCGCCTGGCTTGAAATGCATACCCATGACACAGACTTGGCTATCGTTGTCGATGATGAAGCTTTCGGAATGGACTCCACATATCCTAATGCCGCGTGTGCTGCCACACCGTGCCCGACTGTGCGGATCAAACAGAGGGATCTCGTCCTTGCCCAGGTTAATGACTAACTCCATCGAACCAATCGGCAGCAAGCGTACCTGCGCGCTCGGCAGGTTGTCACCCTCGCTAGACCACAAAAACGCCACAAACTGCGATAATGGCGAGCGAGGGACATAAGTGTGGTAAATCATAGAGCGATCGCAACAAATACTCGACAAAACTCTTTTCAAACTTTGTTGTCTGGCAATAACTACACTTGCTTTGACCTCAAATCTCGCATTTGAGATAGTGTTCCGGTGTTGTCATATTCTCTCATATTCTCAAAGACAAAGATTTCCTTGGTTTGGCTGCGTAGATATATGCAAGGCAGGGCGGGGGAATCGAACCCCCGTTATGTTGCTCTTGGACAGGAACTTCTTTCAGATCTCACAGCGCTCTCAGTACATTTGGAGTTAGGTCAACCAGACCTCCCCGCAGCAACACTACCCCGAATGAACCGACTGTCGCATAGACAACAGGTACAGGTACAGCCATAAGAACCTCCTTAATGTTCACAGAGAACGAAGTCCACCACTGCACTGTTGAGCAGCTGCCTTTGAGCACCTCCAGAAGAACCCTAACTACCAAGCTTGTTGGAAGGCACTTGCCATCTCAGCACTAGCAAAATTGTAACTATGGCTTGGGTTTGATACAATCGTTCATTCTACTTTACTTACACTGCACAGTTGAGTCAAGGTGTTGCCCATGTGGGACACAACACCTGAATCCGATTGCCCTACAGAATTTTCCAGCTTGTAGCTTGGCTTGAATAAAGCGTTCCTGATCAGGTGTGAGACTGATGCTCCTAAGAAACTTCTGTTCAAACTATCTACGATTTTAAGGCGAAAACCTCATCCTGCCTTTGACCTTCCTGAACATCAGATTTATGGTTATAAAATTCCTTGCTCAAATAACCTGTTTTCCAGAGGCAAAAATCTTCAAAAAAGTTCATGATATGGGTTTCTGACAGTATAGAAAGTCTAAAAGAATAAAGAAGATAGAATTTAGGATTCAGAACCTGAAGGTGCGATCGCCCTTGGCGGGTGCTCCGCACCATCGTGCATGGAAAGCTAACGATTGAGTTGAGCCGCCGCAGATAACCTCAATACGGTCAGTTCCAATGACTTGTTAGCTGTTTGCTATCAGTAATTTATCTCCATTGGTTGCATTGCACTTACTCTGTAACATTATTCACTTGTCTCGCAAGCTGGAGTATAAGACGCATAAAGTTTCCTGTGAGGTAAATCATGAACTCCACTTCATCTAAGGAAAACGCTTCATTATGCTTAACAGCATCATTCTGATAGTCCTGATATGTGCTTAATAGTTTTTCATATAAATTGACCACCTGACTATGTAAGCCTTTCTCCCTAAGCCAGGGTAGAAGATGATTCTTTTGATTTTCTAATGATTTCTGGTTCTTAAGAATCTTCTTTAGAAGTTGCTCAAGAGCAAACCGTAGATTATCAAGCAAATTCCTGTATTGACTTGTTTCACCACTTTGATAAATTTTTAGTGCCTTTTCAAAGTGCCCAGCGACCTCTGGATAATCTTCAAGTCCAGAAAGGGCACTATCGATAATTCCTCTATCCAAAAACTGATCACCGTAAGGGTAAACAATTACTTGCTTACCTTTTCTGTAGATTTCAAAACTAGCGCTGGGTGTTAATACAGATAGCCTCCTAATTTCTCTTACTATCTCTGAAACTATATCTCGTGTTTCATTATGTCTTTCTTCTAGCACCCAGAAAAGAAATTGCAGGGCTGTAGCTAGCTTTTGTGAAGTCTCGCAATCATTAATGCACTTATATACATTTGTATCACCAAATCCCTTTTTTGTATAATAATTAGGCTGCAAATGCTTCATTGCGTCTTTCATGAAAGAATCTGGTTTGTAGACTGGCTGTGACTTTATCACATCGGCTTTCTCTGCTTTATCGAAATTAAATATTTCAAGAAAATGCCTATCAACATCTGAATTGGAAATCAAATAATTGCCAATCCACTTATCGAGAACACCAACCAATCTATACTTGAACTTTAAAAATTCTTCCTCATATGCTAAATCAATGTTCCAGCGTCTATAGTGATTTTTTAAGCGTTTTTCAATTTGCATACTGAGAATCTAGTGTTGCTTATTTCATACTGAAACTTTCTTGTATGGTAGCTCAACAACATAGAGTATCCGCCCGCCACAGTTTTGCTACACAATGGCTGCAAAATGGCTACGATATCCGCTTATAGCCCTAAGCAATATCGCTCTGTGAACTGAGGTACGTAGCTTTGATTCAAAATTGATCGCCCCACACATAACATTGTGGCAACTTTGCTGTACCCTTCCAACCAATAACCCTGTGGTTTCACAGTGGAGTTGAGCCGCCGCAGATAATTTTTGGCTCTCAGAGATAACCTCAATACGATTGGCTCCAACGCAGTGTTAGGTGGCTAACCACGCCCCAACAATTTGTCATACTCTGGGGTTTGATAAGTACAATAAGGAGCGATGCCAACGCTTGAACCAGCAGCCTGGTGCAGCCCAACATTGGGCTGCACCAGGCATTTACGGAAACAAACCTAAACGAATCCATAATTGTCGTGCTGCTACTTGAGAAGGACTGTTTATCTGCAAATACTCGACTGTGACTTTTCCAATTGAAGTGATGCCCGTAACCGTACCAGACTCAACACTGGCTTGGAAATGCTCATCCCATCGGTCTTGTCTTGGATGAAAGAAACGAGCTTCAGTATTTGAATTAGGTTCAATGCCACTGATGCGAATTCCTTTACGGAGATTACATGAGCGACATGCAAGGGCTAAATTGGACTCATCATCTGCACCTTGTCTAGAGAGCGGGATAATGTGTTCGACCTCAAAGGGAAAGTTGAATACCAGTTCAGGCGCATGACAGTATTCACAACGATGATTGGCTCGTTCTGCAACTACAGCGTAATAAGGGTTCATTGACTCAATTGCTGCATTAATGCGGCTGTCCGGGCTGTTGCAGCTCTGAGTTCAGTATCAACGAGAGTATCTAGCTCTGCTTGTTGCTCTGGCGGCAACGCTTGTCCTTGATCTCGTGCTGTCCGCCATAAATTCATCAACTCCGATAACCGTTTTTGTTGATCTGTACTGAAGAACGGATCGGGACAAAAGTTTTGAATAACCAGCAGCGCACTGAACTCAGTTTCACCTAACTGAGCCGTCAACGCATCTAGGGCTTGCCCCGCAGTTTTGCCAACCGATTGCTTGTCACCTGCAATAGCGCGATAAGACTTTTCACCGTTTGGATTAGAGATTGGCAAAATAGCTACTGTAGTCATTCTTCTAACTGGGATTCGCTTGCCTCAAATTATAGCCCTAAGCAATATCGCTCTGTGAACTGAGCTACGTAGCTTTGATTCAAAATTGATCGCCCCACAGCTAACATCGTGGCAACTTAACTCTGAACGCTGACAGGCAACCTTGCTGTACCCTCCCAACCCATCATCCTGCGGTCTAACGGTGGAGTTGAGCCGCCGCAAATCACCTCTTGTGCTAAAGTTCATAGCACTCTATTCTGGATTACAGAATAACTAGGCTCAATGTAATGATGCTTATCTATCTTCAAAATTGCAATTATAACCTTTTCTATACAAACGTTCAGAAACCTAAATATATTCGGTAGATAAGGTTCTTGAATTATGCTGGTGTTTAGATATTCATGTATTGTTTTATTGCGGAAATTAAAAGAGTTTTTAATTTCGTCATCTGTATAACTTAGATCATAATTAATTAGTGTTTTGATAAACTTTTTCAACGTTTCTGAATTCTTTTTGATGCCAATAACTGCTTTCACTCGGTCATATTCCTGCTCCTCTTGCTGAGAGAAAATTTGAATATTGCCTAATCCCTCCAAAATCCGCCAAAATGCTTCAACTCTTTCATAAGTGTAAGGCAGATTTAATGTTTCGTTGTATCGTATTAAAAGCATCTCAATATGCTTCTTCTCAAGCTCATCAAAATTCATGTATGTTGAGATTGCTTTCATCAAATACTCCTGTGTTACAGGATAAGGTATCAATGGTTCCCCGTAGCCAATTGAATCAACAAACTCCCCAGCTAAAAATGGTGGCATTGCAAGTAGAATTCGATCTCCACTAGTTAGTTTTGGGCTACCAAATATAACTCTTCTTCGCTGAAAAAAGGTTAATAAATAAGCTACAAAATATTGAAGAAATGAGTTTACTTGCTCTGTATAAGCATATGAGTCGTTACTCTGGAAAGGAGGATAGATAATTCTCAAATGACCAGTTCTTGCACACGCCTGAAAATTATGCCCTATTGTTTGCTTATTTTCTGCTGAATTGAATTCAAAAAATTCCTTTTCTATAGGAAAAATTTCTTCATCGTTAAAAAGCTCAAAGAATACGTGAGCTTCTTTTCCATTGATATCTTTAAGGTTGATAAATTTGTAATCAAATCTTATTGGCTCCTCAACTAAGCGACCAAAAAAGAAATTCAACACATATGTGTCTTTATACTGCATATTCCTTGAATAAAAATGTCAGTCATGTCTTCCGAACTCGCGGATAAATTAATTCATTTGGGATGCGTTGCGTTCAATGTGTTCATTTGCAATTAGTCAGAAAAATCTGAGTTTGATGCGCTGTTACATCAAAGATGAACATCTCACTGATAACAATTCGTTAGTTCGAGCCACTCAAAAGTCATTGCTGACAATACCTGACCACTGCACTTTTTTCTGCTTTTCCCGACGGTAAGAAAAGAAATACTCTGGAGTTTGATAAGTACAATAAGGCGCGATCGCCACCTGCTCTAAACTAATTCCCATTTGTTCGATCTGTAAAGCATTCACCCGCCGCACATCCAACAGTACCCGTCCTGGATTTGGATCTGGAAGTAAGGGTGAATTTGGTAGCTCGTACAATGCAGCTAAAATTGCTTTTTCGTCATTATGTGGTATAATGCTATTCCCAACTTCCGCAGCAACACCCTCTGAGACTTGATAAACCTCGCCTGCGATCGCAGGTCCCATTGCGATGCGCAAATCTTGAAGTTTGCTACCTTGTGCTTGCATTCGGTTGATGGCTTGCGGTACTATCTTGAGCGAAGTCCCACGCCAACCGGCATGGATTGCTGCCACCCGTCCCGTTTTCTCATCAGCAATAACCACGGGCGTGCAGTCAGCCGTGGCTACCCATAGTGCTTGCAACGGCTGGTCACTGACTAAACCATCGCCCAATGCAAGGGCAGAATCACCAACGCCCTCGACGTCGTCTCCACCTTCTGTTAACTTACCTGTAATTTCTGTTGGAGTGAGAACGGTATTGCCATGTACCTGTTTTAAGCGATAAACTGATGCCTCAGGATACAGCACCTTTGTGAGTTCCAAAGGAGAACTAGGCGAAAACTGCTGAGTAAAAAAGCCGTGATGCCAGGATTCCAGTAGACTACACGTCAGATAGGGTAGTCCTTCCCAAGTGCGCCAGTGCCAAGCGTGCATCTTTAACCGAACCTACAAACAAAATAAAAAGCAGCCAATTCATCGTAACGTGAACGAGTAAATTTAGGTAAATTGTTGTGGGATTGGATCGGCAAAAGCTGGAAGCAGCCCTGGAAGCAGGGCGCAAAAATACTTATTTACCATTTTCGCTACATCTTTTTGAAACTGTTTCTTCAACTAACCAAATCCTCTGGGACTTACTGGCTCAAGGCGCTGAGGCAGGATGTGTGGTGATTGCTACTCAGCAAACAGCAGGACGAGGACAATGGGGTCGTCAGTGGATGTCCTCACCTGGGGGATTATATCTTTCTATGGCGATGCTCTCAAAGACAGCCGCGCAAGGCGCGAACGCTCCCCAGCTATGCGCCACGAACAGCTACCAACTCACGCTGGCTACAGCTTGGGGAATTGCCAAACAATTGCGAAGCTGCGGCGTTCCTGTTGAAATTAAATGGCCCAATGATTTAGTCTTAATGAGCCGCAAGCTAGCCGGTATTTTGACGGAAACCAAAGTACACAGAGGACAAATCACCCAAGCAGTGATTGGTGTGGGTATGAATTGGGCTAACCCAGTACCGGAAACCGCAATAAATCTGGAAATGTGGCAAGCTTTGCAGCACACCAGACCAATTCCATGCCTGGAAATGCTTATCTCTACAGTTTTAATCGGAATAGAATCTGGTATACAGTGCCTGTTCCAAGAAGGAGTAAATATATTAATATCTCGTTATCTAGAGTTGCTGACAAATATGGGCGATAGAGTCAACGTCAACGACACTGTAGGCACTATAGTTGGCGTGACAAATACTGGGGAGCTTCGGGTTCGCATGGAAACAACAGAACTTAAATCAGTAAAAACACCAGAAATTTGCCTTCAGCCCGGTACAATCAGTTTGGGTTACTGTAATTCATCTGATTAAGCAACAACTTTAGATTTGACATTGAGGATTGGTTCATGGTTAGTAGTTAGTACTTAGTGTTAGTGGGTAATGGTTAGTGGTTAGTGGTAAGGAACAACCAACCACTAACAACTAACAACCAACAAATGTACAGACGCTTCAAACAGCGCGTCTTTACAACTAACAACTAACCACCATCAATCCCCAATCTCAAATCTAAAATTGACTGACAAATTACTGAGTTAATTTCTTTAAGTTAAATCCACACACAACACTAGAGAAACAATGACGCAACGCAATCACTCGACCGAGAACCGTTTGCATCAATTGTGGCACCGATGCCTATCAACAAGACGCTTTGCGTCTACGCTCCCAGCACAGAGTCTAGCTTGGCTTGGCAGCATCAGTATGCTAAGCAATGGTGGCTTGGTGTTTGCCCAAACCGAATCAGCAATAGACAACATCGTTCCCACTGCTGAAAGCTCGCAACCAGCACCATCTGCAAATACAGTAAAAAAATATACTGTTGAACAGAACAATAGCACCTCCGGTTCACAAGCGGGTGGAGCGCAACCAGAATTTTCTCAACGCCGAGCTAGACTTAGAGTGCGACTATCTAAGTCAAAAGCTTCCAGTCCTGTGGTAATTATCAGAAATTCAAGACGTCAGGCGGAAGATTCCAGCCCTGAGGTAGGTATTAGAAAGCGAAAACCCCAGGTAGAAGTTTCTGTACGCAGCGAAAGTTTGAGAAAGTTGAGAGCAAGAGTAAGGTCCGAAGCTGCGCGAAGCGCCTCGCAAAACATCAGAGAGGAAAAACCTCAAGTAGAGGCTTTGCAGCCAAGCACCACTGTAAGAGACGACAAACCTAAACAAGAAGTTTCCCAAAAGAACTACTCCCCAGCTCCCTCTGCTGACTCCACCAGCAAAGATTACAACAATTCCTACATTGACCCCACAGAGTATCAGGTAGGTGCTACCAATAAGTATGAAGCACCGAATTCTGTGGTGATCACACAAAGGTCTAATGGTTGTAGAACAGTCGTGGGGCAAAATGTTCCCAGCAGCGTTTGTGCTAAGCTTCCATATCAAAGTCAGCGTTTAGCAGATTCTGATACTGCAGCCCACAAGAAAACGCCCAGTTGGATGAGAAGAAGCAAACCCACTACATTAGCAACTGTTCCGCCAGCCAGACGTGTTGCTAGTGAGAGAAACTCTTTCGTGCGTCCCACTCGTAGTATTGCTTCTGGTGTTTTGACTAGGACTCTCCGGCGTCACTATTCTGAAGAAACTTCTGGTAGTGTGACTAAAAGTACATATCACCCAAATCGATTTATCCCCAACTTCAACCAAACCACAACAGTCAGTTCTGTACCGATTGCGCCAGCTGCTGGTGGTTTATCAGCGCCGATGACGGCTGACAATGTTGCTCCTCGTCCCAGTAATATAACTTACGACATCCCACTGGCAGCAGTATTGCCGCAAATCAACTACGGTGGAGTCTATGGTGGTAGACTCGCCTATGGTGGTACTGGATTGATGTATCCCCTTTCTGCCCCCTCTCCAATTACTTCTCTGTTTGGTTGGCGAGTTCATCCGATTACAGGCGATCGCCGTTTCCACTCGGGTACAGATATCGGTGCGGCAATGGGAACACCTGTTTTAGCAGCCTACTCTGGTAAAGTAGAGAGTGCTGACTGGTTGGGCGGCTACGGCATGACCGTTATACTTAACCACACCAACGCCCAACAAACTCTTTACGGTCATATGTCAGAAATCTTTGTTCAACCCGGTCAGGTGGTCGAAAAGGGAACCGTCATTGGGCGAGTTGGCAGCACTGGTAACTCCACAGGTCCCCACTTGCACTTTGAGGTGCGCCAGCTAACACCAGAAGGGTGGGTTGCTACTGACCCAGGCACTCAACTAGAGTATGCCCTCGGTCAATTAATTCAATCGTTACATACTGCTCAGGCTCCTCAGCAATCAGGCAGCTAGAGGAGTTGGGGGAGATGAGCGAGATGGGGGAGATGAGGGAGTCATTGCTCCCTTATCCGACAGCATCCCCTACTCTTTATTCACACATACCCGTGTTCAACCAAGAATGCGGGTGATATATCATTTGGAATTGTGTCTTTCGCTTGTCCAAGGTCTTGATTGCCAAAAGAAACGAATTTTTCCACGTATTTGCCAAGAATATCCCCCTCTAAATTCACCCAACCACCAGGACTTAAGTAATGGAGATTGGTTTCGGCATAAGTGAGGGGAATGACTGCTACCATAAACTGCGAGAGCTCTGGCTGATAGTCGGCGACTGTGAGGCTGATGCCATTTATGGCAATACTGCCTTTGGGAACAATATAACGGGCGATCGCTTTTGGCGCTGTAAAGGTCATTTCCCAAGACGTTGCTGTACCTTGTGCTGACACCAGTTCACCTATACCATCCACATGCCCCATGACGAAATGACCGCCTACTTTACTTCCCACCCGCAGCGATGCTTCCAAGTTAACGTACCTCTGTTGTGTTTGGTCTTGTCCTAGCGTTGTGCGACGCAGGGTTTCTGGTGAAGCTGTGGCGATAAATCCATCTTTTAAAATTTTTTCTACCGTTAGGCAGATGCCATCCACAGCGATGCTGTCGCCCGTCGCCAAATCTTGCATAATGACATTAGATGACTCACTCACACAAGTAATTTGCCAAGAATCCCCCCCTAGGGGTCTTACTGTTCCTAATGCTTGGATTATTCCTGTAAACACGGCTTTTTTGCAAAACTAACTCTATTTATTACCTATTTTTGCCTGAAAGCACCTCGTAATTCTGCCAAAAATTTAGTTAATTTGAGTATAAAATCAGACAAAAAATTATGTCAAAATCTCAAAACATTTACATCTGTTACTAGGCGACTTGGGAAAGTAGATTATTGTCGAATTAGACTTGTTTGACTTACTCTGGTGTTCACATCCATTTAGGAGTTTAATAGAAGCAATTATAGAGAATGAAGAGTTATGTTTATTTTAGCCCCAAGATGGCTTGTACAAAGGTACGATTTGTTACATACTACCCTAGCGCTCAAAGGATTTTAGAGGCTTAGCCAATGCTTGAAATGAAAGTCGCTGGCATAGCATTAGATGCCATAACCCGCAGCCCGATTGTACTGTTAAAGGATGCTTCAGACCGTCGTGCATTACCAATTTATATCGGTCAGGAGCAAGCTAGGGCAATAATGGGCGCACTGGAGAACCAAAAGCCTCCTAGACCCTTAACCCATGACCTGATTGTGAATATTCTAGAGGCATGGAACATGACTGTAGAACGGATCATCATTCATTCGTTACAAAAGGATACATTTTATGCTGCTTTGATTATTAAGCAAGGCGATGTCAAGAAAGAAATTGACGCGCGTCCTAGCGATGCGATCGCTATTGCTCTCCGTACAAATACTCCTATCTGGGTGATGGAAGAAGTCATTGCCGATGCTTCTATCCCGGTAGATCGGGATGCTGATGAAGCTGAACAGCAAGCCTTCAAAGAATTTATCTCCAATCTCCGACCAGAGGATTTGATTAAGCGCTTTGGCAGTGGCGAAACATAGAAAAGTTATGAGTTATAAGTGATGAGTTATGAGTGACTTGCTTAAACTCTTAACTCCTAACTCCTAACTCTGTGTTAAAGATGCTATACCGACGCTTTGGGAAAACGAATCTACGCTTGTCTGTGTTTTCCTTGGGAACAATGCGCGCCAACGCTTCACCTGAAAATGCATGGCAGACCATCCAGAAAGCTATAGTGCTAGGGATTAATCATGTAGAAACTGCCAGAGGATACGGTAAAAGTGAGGAGTATCTTGGTGAGGCGATGTCTAACGACAAGCCGCTGCGCGTCTACGCCGTTGGGTTACCAGTGCCCCGTTCTCAAGTTCATATCACCACCAAAATCCCACCCACACCAGATGCTGACACGATGCGTCGTTACATTGATGAATCTCTAGAACGACTTAAGTTGGATTATGTAGACTGCCTGGGGATTCACGGGTTAAACACATGGGAACATTTTAACTGGGTAAAAGCCAAGGGTGGCTGTATGCAGGCAGTGCAGGAAGCTGTTGCCGATGGTAGGGTAAGACACGTTGGTTTTTCTACCCATGCACCTCTAGAGATCATTTTAGCGGCAATCAATACAGATTTATTTGAATTTGTCAATCTGCATTATTACTATTTCTTCCAACGCAACGCAGAGGCAATTCAGCAAGCTTTTGAGAAAGATATGGGAGTGTTCATTATTTCTCCTGCTGACAAGGGAGGACGCCTGTATACACCACCCGAAACCTTAAAGGATTTATGTCATCCTTTTTCACCCTTAAAGTTAAATTATCGGTTTTTACTAAGTGATCCTCGAATAACTACTCTCAGCGTAGGACCAGCACACCCAAATGAATTAACAGAACCCTTGCAAGTTGCTGAGTGTGACACAGAGTTAACCCCAGAAGAAATGACTGTTTTTCAACGACTAGAAAATCATCAAAGGGCTGCGTTGGAAACAGATAAATGTAGCCAGTGCTACGCGTGCTTACCTTGCCCAGAAAATATTAATATTCCAGAAGTATTGCGGCTACGCAATCTTGCTGTAGCATATGATATGACCGACTTTGGACAGTACCGCTACAGAATGTTTGAAAATGCCGGTCATTGGTTCCCAGGAATGAAAGCTAACCGTTGTACAGAATGCGGTGAATGTCTTCCCCGGTGTCCAGAAAATTTAGATATTCCCGCTTTGTTACAAGATGCTCATAATAGGCTTAATGGACCATCAGGACGAAGGTTATGGAGTTAAAGCCAACGAAATCAACTTTAAAAAGATAATTTGACAGTGCTAGTGACACGTAGAACAGATTCCTGTTGAAATGTTTGCTTATAACTTGCAATAACCTGTTCAACCATATGATTTTTACTTAAGTTATTCTCATAAATGAGAATAACTAACTTAGTCTTTTCCTTTATCAGTTTGCCATCCTGATTGAGGTACTGTCCGTAAGCATCCATGACAGTTAATCCTTGCTGAAAGCGGGGCGTAATCACACGGTTTAAAAAAATCTCCCACTCAACATCAGATACCGTTAAACCTCCTGGTTTAGATAAGCCAAAGTACAGCTCATCTTTCGTAAGAATCCTTTCACTTGATTTTGAAGCGGATGTTTGAGGTAACTGGGCGCTTGCAAAATTATTTGTATGAGCAGGTTCGATAAAAAGTAAACCTGCCAGAATAAGGCTATTTAAACTTTTTTGTAGAATTTTCATTGAAGTCGTATGGTTGATATTGCCAAGCTATGACTTCACCGTTTGGTTTTAGCGTTCCGAAAAACACCAAGCAATGCAATGGTTGACAGTATTCACAATCAATGGTTCCAAGTGGAGCGTCCGAAGGGAAATCGCAATTGTATGAATGGCAAGTAGCAACCGATACTATTAACTCATAGATTACATACTCAGATCTTGCACCATTTTTAACAAGAGCCTCTGGCTCTAATATCTCGTTACCAGGTTGAACCTGGTAACGAGGGTTTGGAGGCTTCGCCTCCTCACTGTTGCAACTCTTGCAAGATTTCAGCATACAATTAATTCAAGAATGTGACTAAAACTTTTGCTGATTTGATGCTCATTTCTAGAATAATCTCGCTAAAGGCAACGTAAACCCTACTACAACATCTTCACCACTTAAAATTGCTGTAGCTGGATACTGGGTGATTGAACCATCCCCACGATAAACCAAAGCTTGCTGATTTTGACGGTCAATTAACCATCCCAACTTGACACCGTTAGCTATATATTCTTCCATTTTTGCCTTGAGTTTTTCCAAGCTATCGTTTTTAGAACGAATTTCAATGACAAAGTCGGGTGCTAAGTTGATAAACTTGTCTTCTTGCTCATCCCAACCTTCAGGTAAACGTCCTTTAGCCACAAAAGCTGCATCAGGCGATCGCACCGCAGTATTTGGTAATCTAAAACCCGTGCTTGAACTGAAAACTTCACCTAAATCCTGACTTTCTACCCAATTGAACAAATAAGCGCCTGCTTTTATTTCTCGATTACCAGAAATCCCTCCAGTTGGTGGCATAGTTTCTAACGTTCCATCAGCATTACGTTCAAACCGAAGTTCTGGGTTCTGCGAACTCATGAGCATAAGTTCTTCATCGGTGACAGTATAAAAAGATTGCACCTGAGCTTTTTTGCTGTTCATAGCAATGTCATAGAAACCTTAATACACAGTTCAATTTTAGGCTGGAATACCATGACCTCTCTTTCCTTGTACACGCCGTCCTAAACCCTAAAACGGATCAGAATTCTTCATATAACCAAATTCATATCCTGGCATACGCTGCTTGCCCCATTCACACATCAAATCTGTAATTGGTCGAACTGATTCGCCTAATGGGGTTAATGAATATTCAACCCGAGGAGGTTTCTCTTGATAAACTTCGCGGCGTATTAAACCGTGGGTTTCTAGTTCACGCAGTTGTTGCGTCAGTATCTTCTGTGATATTCCCGGAATTAATTCCTTCAATTCACTAAAACGTTTCGACTCTTGTCTAAGCCACCATAAGATGACACATCTCCATTTACCACCAATAACCTCTAGGGTGACTTCCACTGGACAATGGTATTTCGCTTCACGCATCCTCACTCGTCCTATTAGTATCCATTTGGTAACTATCAACAGCCTGTGATACCAGATATTAAGTGGTCTGACGGTGACACAAGCAGCATTTCAATCTAAATTACCATGTGGCAAATTTCCAAAGGATGCAGCTAATCATGAGTATTTCATGACTTACCGAGCGAGTGGAAGTTAATTCTCTTACTGAAGGAACAAACTTATGGAGCTACAGAACAAGGTCGCCATTATTACCGGAGCTAGTGGAGGAATTGGCGAAGCAGTCGCTAGGGATTTGGATGCAGCAGGCATGAAATTAGTACTTACTGCCCGCTCTCAAGATAAGCTAGAACGACTTGTATCTAGTTTAAAAAATGCCAAAGCTGTACCAGGTGAAATTACAGATCCGGGTTTACCACAAAAATTGGTAGATACAGCTATCCAAGCGTTTGGTCAGCTGGATGTGGTTTTTAGTAATGCGGGTGTGATGACTGTTGGTTCCATTGAAGAAGTGGACATCGAAAAAATCTGTGATATGGTACGCATCAACGTTGAGTCCGTTTACCGAATGGCTTACACGGCGCTGCGGTACTTCAAACAAACTGGTAGTGGTTTTTTAATCAACACTTCGAGTATTTCTGGTTTAAAAACAGTTCCCAACATAGGCGCTTACTGTGGGACAAAGTTTGCAATTGAAGCATTTACAGATTCGCTGCGGATGGAGTTAGCTGGGACTGGCATTGGTGTCGCCTGTATTGAACCTGGAACAGTGGACACGGGACTTTACCATAACTGGGATGAGAAGAACAAAGATTTTGTCTTCTCTGGAGGGGCATTACAGCCTGAAGATATTGCACGTTGTGTCCGGTTTATCTAGTGGGGGTTCGGGGGCTATAAGACCCGCGCTATAATCTTCGATTTAGC